>VFZS01000345.1 GCA_016871095.1 Acidobacteriota bacterium | reverse complement strand
ATCGGCGCCTATTCTTCCATGAGAACGCTCTCTGCGGTTTGTAGTGCGCACGTCAGTGCGCTGCTTGGAGCACTGGCGTGCTCACTACGAACGCGTTCAGCCATGCTGTGGTAGCCTGTCCGAACTCGTGTCCGAAGTTCAGCCCGCACTGTCGGTTATCCACCGCTGCGGGGCTGGGAAATCGGCCCCTTTGCCGGCCTGCCGATAGGGATTTCATCGTCGGGGGATCCTGCTACGCTGGCCCGGCCAGGGGGTGAGATCGCCGCAGGGCGCTGACCAGGGCCTCCACCTGGATGGGCTTGCTCACATAGTCATCCATGCCCGCGGCAAAGCAGGCGTCCTGGTCCTCTTTCATCACATTGGCCGTCATGGCGATGATGCGTGGCTGCGGCCCGCTGGTCGAGCGGCGGATCTGGCGGGTGGCCTCCAATCCGTCCATCTCGGGCATCTGCACATCCATCAGCACCACGTCGTAGGGCTGTCGTTTCAGGGCGTCCAGCACCTCCAGGCCGTTGGCGGCCACGTCGGCGCGGTAGCCCAGCCGCTGCAGGATGCGCAGGGCCAGCTTCTGGTTGACCACGTTGTCCTCGGCCAGGAGGATGCTGAGTGGGAAACGTGTGCCCATGTCCGCGTCGAACTCGGACGGCGTTGGCTTCTGCCCGGTGCGCAGGCGACGATCCTCGCCGGCCAGGATGCGCGCCAGGGTGTCAAACAACAACGAGGCACGGATGGGCTTGGTCAGAACGTTGGCGAAGCGTGTCGCCTCGCGGCCGGCCTCGCGCTGGCCCAGTGAGGTGACCAGGACCAGGGGAAGCTGGGGACTGAGGCGCTCGAGTTCGGCACCCAAAGTGAGGCCGTCCATGTCCGGCATCTGGTGGTCAAGCAGGGCCACGTCAAAGGCCTCGCCCTGGCGCAGCCAGGCCAGTGCCTCGGCAGGAACACCTGTGTCGCGCGGCACCATGCCCCACCCCTGCGTCTGCCGGTTGGTGGCATTGTCGTCCACGATGAGCACCCGCCGCCCGCGCAGGTCCGCCGCTTCGGCCGGGGCGCCGGCCGGGGCTGGCAGAGAGGCCGGCAACGCCTGGATGGTAAAGTGAAAAGTGCTGCCCTGGCCCGGAGTGCCCGCGCTTTCCACCCACATCCGCCCGCCCATCAGCTCGGCCAGCCGCCGGCTGATGGCCAACCCGAGGCCGGTGCCGCCATACTTGCGGGTGGTCGAGCTGTCCACCTGGCTGAACGATTGGAAGAGGCGATCGAGGCGGTCAGGGGGAATGCCCAGGCAGGAAGACGCCGGTGGGTACGCCCACCAGGATGAGGCCCACGATGGGCAGCACCAGCAGATAGTCGCGGCCGCTGCCGGCCAGACCGCCGCGCGCCAGGCTGACAATGGCCGCCAGATAGCCCAGCAGCAAGAGACCGGCGGCCCGCACCTGCAGGCCCAGGCTGCGCCACAAGGCGAGCACCGCCAGGAGCAGCAGCATAACCGTAAAGAGCGCCACCGCCGGCCATTGGCCGGGGTCTCTGCTCGCGGCCACGAAGGTCAGGCCCACGACCGGCAGACAGGCGAGCGTGGCAAAGGCGAGAAAGCCGTTGACGATCCTCGTCCGCCACTCGCGCAGCACAGACTCGGTTTCGTTGTTATGTGTACTCGGTGCCCCCTCTGGGGGGTTCGTTACGCCCACTTTGCCTCCCTGCTCCAGGCTGTGCTCAAGACCTCACACCTAGATTTGGCCCAAATAGGGCGTCAAGTCATCGGCGGAGGTCCTGCACAAGTTGACGGCGATAGCCTTCTAAGCGAGACTATGGTGTCCCAACCAAAACCTCGCGGAGAAAGGCTATCGCCATGGACCATTGTACACGATTTTCGCCTCAGGGCAGTTTGGATGCCATCGGTGTGCGCATGCGGCAGATGAAGATGTGGCAGGCTGTAGAACAGAAGGTGCAGATTCGGCAGAAGACGATCAAGCATCGGCCCTTGGACAAGCTGTTGGACGCTTTTATCAACATTCTGGCGGGTGGGCGCGGGCTGGTTGAGGTCAACACGCGTATTGAGCCGGATGAGGGTGTGCAGAAAGCATTTGGGCGGCAGGCGTGTGCCGACCAATCGACGATCAGTGACACGCTGGGAGTGTGCACGCAGGAAACGGTGAGCCAGATGCGTGAGGCATTGCAGGTGGTCTACCGTGCGCACAGTCAGGCGTATCGGCACTGCTATGAGCGGTGCTGCCAGGTGTTGGACGTGGACATGAGCGGTATGCCGGCTGGGAGTCAGGGGGAGGGGGTCACAAAAGGCTACTTCTCTGGGCACAAGAATCGGCGAGGCCGCCAGTTGGGGCGCGTGATGGCGACCCTGTATGATGAGATTGTGGTGGAGCGCTTGTACACGGGCAAGGTACAACTGGAGCAAAGCCTGCAATCGTTGCTTGAGGCCACGGAAGAGATGCTGGCACTGGATGAGGCACGGCGAAAGCGCACGGTGGTGCGTGTCGACGGCGGAGGTGGCCGTGACGAGGATGTCAACTGGCTGCTTCAGCGTGGCTACCTGGTCATGGTCAAGGTCAAGAACTGGCAACGCGCACTCAAGCTGAGCAAGTCGGTCACGATGTGGCACCCCGACCCCAAGACGGGCAGCCGAGAGGTGGGTTGGGTGGAAGAGCCGCATCCCTATGACCGGCCCACACGGCAATTGGCCATTCGCTCCCGCAAGACAGATGGCTCTTGGCACTATCGCGTCTTGGTCTTCAACCTGCCGGATGCCCTGCTCTTTGGCCTGGCCGCGCAACCGCTCCTGCGGGAGCCGTCGCTCGCTCAGCTCGGCTTGGCGGCTGCGCATGCCTACGACCAGCGCGGCGGAGGTGTGGAAACGTCGCTCAGAGGCAGCAAGCAAGGCTTGGGCCTGACCAAACGCAACAAACGGAGCTTCCCTGCCCAGGAGATGCTGGTCTTGCTGGCCCAATTGGCCTACAACCTCCTCACCTGGACGCGTATCCAACTGGCGGCCCGCAGCCCACGCCTGGGTAGGTTTGGCCCTCTGCGCATGGTGCGCGACCTGTTCCACATCGCGGGCCGGCTTCGCTTTGACAGCCAAGGCCGTCTTCTGGAAATCACGCTCTGTCACACGCATGAACTCGCTGCACCTTTCGTTCAGGCCATGTCATCCCCCTTGGCTCAAGATGGCATGGCGCTCAATTTGGGCCAAATCTAGGTGTGAGGTCTGTCACCTGCCTCAGTGTTGTCCCCCAACACCAGCCCGCAAAAAGCTCAGCAGCGGCTGGGCGCGCTGCTTCATGGCAAGGAGCGGCTCGCGCGACTGCGGAGCGGCCGGCTGGGCCTGCCCACTGAGCGGGCGACGGTAGCCCAGACGGCCAAAGTCCCCCGGATAGCACGCTTCCAGAGTATAGTCGGCCACTTCATAGCCGTGGCGGAACAGCCGCTCATAGGCCGGCTCTGACACACGCCGGATGTCCGTGGGCATGTCTGCGGCCGCATCCACTTCCGCCTGGCTCAGACAGGTGCGACCGGACCCGCTCGCCTCTTCCTCCAGGCCCAGCATCTGCAACACGTCCTCGCGCGTCTGGCCAATCTGCAGATAGCAGGCGCGGTCGCCGTGGTTGATGAACCGCTCCACCAAAGCCCGAAAGCGCAGCGAGCGAATCTGCTCCATCATGATCCCGCGCACCATGCGGTCGGCCGATCTCCAGGCGTGGTACGGCTCCGGGCGCACCTGCGCGCAGGCATCGCTGACGATCAGCAGGTCAATGTCCTGCTGCCAGCCACCGAGAAAGCTGTGCATGCCTTCCAGACCCAGGTTATCGTACACGCCACCGTCCCAGAGGTGCAGGCGCGGGTGGGCTGGCTGGGTTGGCTGGCCCTCCCCGGCGTGTCCGACCACGGGCTTGAACCACTGGCGCGAGCTGGTGTCAAACTCCAGCGGGCCGATGAGGCCGGGAAACCCCGACGAGGCCGCCAGGGCATCGCTCAAGGGGATATCCGTGTCGCAGGTGTAGCCAAAGGCCGAGTCGCCCATCCGCGAGCGCTCAAAGCGCCGGTTGCGGCCCGTCTCATAGCAGGTGGCGTTGATCATCCAGTGCGGGTGGGGCGGCACATCGCACAGGCGGGCGGTCATCCCCCAGCGCTTTTGCATCAGCAGCGAGAGGTCATCGGCACGGGTGTGCAGGAGACGCCACGGCAGCCTGGCCACGTGACCGATGAGGGCAAACTCCAGATCCTGCGTGGTCAGCAGGTGGCGGACGCGGGGCAGAACTTGGTTGATGAACTGGGCCTGCTCGGCCAGCGGAAATCGTTCTTGGCATACATCAGGCCCGCGCACAGGCTGCCACCAGAGACGGTGGACAGCACCGCCACGTCTTCCAGCCGGCCTTCCTCAGCCAGCCTGGCCAGCACCCCCAGGTGGAACACCGTCGCCCGGAACCCACCCCCCCGAAAGGCTCAACCCGATCTTCATTGACATCCTCCTGCTCGCCCTGCACAGATGGTCAGGATGTTGCCTGCCACAAGTCCCGCGACCTGTCCGGCCGGGCAACGTCTCTCCAACTCCACGTGCAGTATAGCGCACAGCCCCATGCCGCGCATCGGGCAATGGCACAATCTTGGCATTGGCCAGGTGGCCAATGTCGGCGCTGGGCAAGTGGGTCGCATCCTGTCTGTTCTCCCTCGTAGTAACGGCTTATGAATTTTGATAAAATAGTTCGGTATAGTATACGCCTGGCATCTGAGAATAAAAGTTGCGGAGGCCAGGATGGTACGCAAGATTGTTTTGAGTGATGAACAACGTAAGCAGCTTAGCGCTGTTCTCAAATCCGACCCCAAGGCGTACAGGCGAGAGCAAGCAGCCGCGATTCTTAAGGTGGCTGATGGCCAGATTGCCGCCCACGTGGCTCGCTCAGGTCTGCTGCGAGTGCGCGATCCGGACACGGTCACTGATAGAACCGCTTTGAGCTACGGGCGTAGCAGAAGGCAGCCAGAAGCAGGAAGGGAGTAGTCGGCAAGATGGGCAAGAACATACCGAGAACAGCCAGGGCCACACAGAGGGTGCCACTGACAATCAGCAATTTGGGAAAACCTGTCAGGTCTTGTTGTGGTATAATAGCCACATACCTGAACCAGGAGGTGCACGAGATGCGCTTTTCGAAGCTGTTCGGACGAACGTTGCGGGAGGTGCCAGCCGAGGCGGAGCTGGTGAGCCACCAGTTGGCGCTGCGTGCCGGCCTGATCCGGCCGCTGGCAGCAGGCATCTACAGCTATATGCCGCTGGGCTGGCGGGTGCTGCGCAAGATCGAGGCGATCATGCGCGCAGAGATGGACGCCATCGGGGGGCAGGACATGCACATGCCGGTGGTCAACCCGGCAGAGATCTGGCGGGCCACGGGGCGCTACGACGCGCCAGCGCCTGGCCCGGCCCTGGTGCGCTTTCGCGACCGCGCCGAGCACGACCTAGTGCTGGCCATGACGCACGAAGAGGTGGTGGCCGATTTGCTGCGGCGGGAGGTCAAGTCGTACCGCCAGTTGCCTTTTATGGTCTATCACATCCAGACCAAGTTCCGCGACGAGCCACGGCCGCGTGGCGGTCTGATCCGCGCGCGCGAGTTCACGATGAAGGACGCCTACAGTTGCCACGCGGATTTCGCCAGCCTGGACGAGTTCTACCCGCTGATGTACCAAGCTTATGTGAACATCTTCCGGCGCTGCGGCGTGCGCACGGTCACCGTGGCGGCAGACACGGGGGTGATGGGCGGGACGGTCTCGGACGAGTTTATGCTCCTTTCGCCGGTGGGCGAAGACACGCTGGTAACCTGTCCCGGCTGCGGTTATGCGGCCAACGCGGAAAAAGCGGTGCTGGCCAAAGGTGCGGGTGACGTGCGGGAGCAGGCCCCGCTGGCCGAGGTGGCCACGCCGGGCTGCAAGACCATCGAAGAGGTGGCGGCTTTCCTGGGCGTGCCCACGCGGCAGACGCTGAAGGTGGTGTTCTTTACCACGGGAAGCGACGAGGTGGTGCTGGCGCTCTTGCGGGGGGACCTGGAGGTGAACCTGGTCAAGCTGAGCAATGCGTTGGGGGGAGCCGAGCTGCGCCCTGCCACGGAGGAGGATCTGCGGGCGGCGGGACTGGTGGCGGGCTATGCTTCGCCAGTAGGGCTGTCGGGCCAACGCGTGATC
>VFZS01000344.1 GCA_016871095.1 Acidobacteriota bacterium | reverse complement strand
AAACCCTTGACTGCGGGCGGCCCGCACGAGATGACCATCACCGGGCGGAACAAGATCGTCATCCGGGACGTGCTGGTGGGAGAAGTCTGGGTCGGCTCGGGGCAGTCGAACATGCAGTGGACGGTGGCCCGCTCGGACAACGCCGCCCAGGAGATCGCACAGGCCAACTACCCGGAGATCCGGCTGTTCCAGGCCAAGATGCTGGTAGCGGACCAGTCCGCCGAGGACACCGAGGGCGCGTGGCGGGTGTGCGCTCCCGACGCGGTGAAGGACTTCACAGCGGTGGGCTACTACTTCGCCCGGGAGCTTCACCAGAAGCGGCGCGTGCCGGTGGGCCTGATCCAGTCGGCGTGGGGCGGCACGCCAGCCCAGTCGTGGACGTCGCGGTCGGCGCTGGAGGCCGAGCCCGCGCTGAAGTTCATCCTGGACGACTGGCAGAGGATCCTCGAGAACTACCCTGCCGCCCGGCAGAAGTACGAGCAGGACCTGGAAGCCTGGAAGCCGAGCGCAGCCCAGGCCAAGGCGGCGGGGCAGACGCCTCCGGCGCAGCCGCGTCCGCCGCAGGGGCCGGGCCATCAGAACACGCCTTCGGGGTTGTTCAACGCCATGATCGCGCCGCTCACGCCCTACGCCATCCGGGGCGCCATCTGGTACCAGGGCGAATCCAACGCCAGCAAGGCGCACGCATATCCTTACCGGCGGCTGTTCCGCACCATGATCGAGGACTGGCGGCGCGCCTGGGGGCAGGGCGACTTCCCCTTCCTGTTCGTGCAGCTTGCCAACTTCCAGTCCAACGGCTGGTGGCCCTTGTTGCGCGAGTCGCAGGTGGAAGCGCTGGGTCTGGGCAACACCGGTATGGCCGTGACCATCGACATCGGGATGTCCAAGGACATACACCCCACCAACAAGCAGGAGGTGGGGCGGCGGCTGGCGCTGTGGGCGCGGGCCACGGTCCACGGCGAGAACGTGGTCTACTCGGGCCCCCTGTATCGTCAGTTCACCAGCGAGAGCGGGCGGCTGCGCATATGGTTCGACCACGCCGCCGGCGGCTTGGACGCGCGCGGCGGCGGCCCGCTGCGCGGCTTCGAGATCGCCGGTGAAGACGGCAGATTCGTCGCCGCCGACGCCCGCCTGGAGGGCGAGACCGTGGTGGTCTCCAGCGCCGAAGTGAAGCGTCCCGTGGCGGCGCGCTACGCCTGGACGGACGATCCGGCGCCGGCCAACCTGGTCAACAAAGCGGGGCTGCCGGCCTCGCCCTTCCGCACCGACGCCTGGCCGTTCGAGCCGATCGCTCCGTAACGTGCGCCGAAGCTGGTAACCGAGCCGCGAGCGTAAGCGAGCGGTGCAGACCACTCCCTTGCGGTCGTGGCTCGGTTGGTTTTGGGGAAGCCCGGAACCGGGCCGCGAGCGTGAGCGTGCGGTTCAGCTATAATCGAGTTGATTCCCCTCGAAGTGAGCAGGAGCACTCACGGCAATGAAACGCATGGGCATTCTGACCGGCGGGGGCGACGTCCCCGGATTGAACTCGGTGATTAAGGGAGTGGTCTACCGCGGCAGCGAGGTCGGCTGCGAGGTGATCGGCATCCGGCGGGGCTGGGAGGGTCTGACCCACGTCAACCTGGAAGACCCGGCCAGCCGGGCGCGCTACGTGATGCCGCTGAACCGCGACAACACCCGCACCATCGATCGCACCGGCGGCACCTTTCTGCACACCACCCGCACCAATCCCTCGAAGATGAAGTCGCTGCCCGAGCACCTCAAGGGCCAGGACTTTCCCCAGGCCGAGGTGACCAAAGCCGGCGTCACCAGCACGGTGTTCGACGTCACCTCCCAGGTGCTGAAGAACCTGGAAGCCCTGTGCATCGACTGCCTGATCGCCATCGGCGGGGACGATACCTTGAGTTACGCCGCCAAGCTGGACAAGGTGGGCGTAAAGGTCATCGCCATCCCCAAGACCATGGACAACGACGTGCGCAACACCGAGTACTGCATCGGTTTCTCGACCGCCATCACCCGCGCCGTGGACGCCATCGAGCGCCAGCGCACCACGGTGGGGTCGCACGAGCGTGTGGGCGTGTTCCGCGTGTTCGGGCGCGACGCCGGCTACACGGCCCTGTACACCGCCTATGTCAGCTCCCTGCGCTGCTGCATCCCCGAGCACAAGTTCGACCTGGGGAAGCTCATCGACCTGCTGATTGCCGACAAGCGCCGCAACCCCTCCAACTATTCCATGGTGGTGCTCTCCGAAGGCGCCGAGTGGGAAGGCTACCGCGTGCGCGAGTACGGCGAGGCCGACGCTTACGGCCACCGCAAGAAGGCCAACGTAGGCGAGGACCTCAGCGAGGAGATCAAGAAGCGCGCCAAGGAAGAGACCGTGGTCAGCGACCTGACCTACGAGCTGCGCAGCGGCGAGGCGGACTTCGTGGACAAGATGGTGGCCTCCACCTTCGGCAACATGGCCATGGACTGCCTGATGGAGAACCACGGCGGCGTCATGATGGCCATCGAGAACGGCTGCTACGCCCGGGTTCCCATCCCCGATCCCAAGCTGGGCCCGCGCACGGTGGACGTGGCCAGCATGTACAACACCGAGCGCTTCCGCCCCAACTACGCCACCAAGACCGGGCTGCCCATCTTCCTGACGCGGGCATAAGTGTCCCTGTGGAGCCGGTTCCGGAGGCGGGAGCGGCCGACGCAACTGACTGACGAGTTGCGCCGGCGCATCCGCCAGAGCTTCGAGGAGGCCGCGGACGACGAGGAACACTTTCCCTCGACCATCGACCCGCGCATCTACCACGTTCAGCTCATCCTGGACTACTTCGGCTACCTGGAGGGAAGCCGGGTGCTGGACGTGGGTTGCGGCAAGGGCCGCTTTGCGCGCGTCCTGGCGGAGCGCCATCCCCAGGCCGAGATCTGGGGTCTGGACATCTCCGTGCCCATGCTGAAGTTCGCACCGCCCGAGGTGCGGACCTGCGCCGCTTCGATGACCGAGCTGCCCTTCGCCGACGCGGTTTTTGACGCAGCTTACGCCACCGAGTCGCTCGAGCACGCCGTCGAGATTCCCCGGGCGGTGGCCGAGATCTGCCGGGTGGTGAAGCCGGGCGGGCGCATCGTCGTCATCGACAAGAACGCCGAGCAGTGGGGCCGTCTGGAGACTCCCGAGTGGGAGAAATGGTTCCACCGCAGGGAGCTTGAGCGCCTGCTGCGCCGCCACTGCCGTGAGGTCTCCAGCCGCTTCATCTCCTACTGGGAAGACCTCCCCCCGGACGGCCTGTTCCTGGCCTGGCTGGCGGTAAAGTAGCTTGTGGGAGGTAGCTTGTGGCTTGTAGATGGTGGTTTCTCATGCTGGCCCTGGCGGGCGTGTGCGGGGCGCAGCAAGATTGGGCGCCCTTGTTCGACGGCAAGACCCTGAAGGGCTGGAAGGTGGCGGCCAAACCCGAGGACCGCGACAAGGGTTTCTGGCGCGTCGAGAACGGCGCCATCACCTGCGATTCACGCGGCCGTAAGGACCACGACTACGTCTGGCTGATCCACGAGAAGGAGTTCGGCGACTTCGAGCTGCGCCTCAAGGTGCGCGGTTTCCGCGAATCGACCGGCAACTCCGGCGTCCAGGTGCGCAGCCGCTACGACTGGCAGGCGTTCTGGCTGGACGGTCCTCAGGTGGACGTGCATCCGCCCGCCCCGTGGCGCACCGGCCTCATCTACGACGAGACCCGCGAGACGCGCCGCTGGATTTTCCCGTCGCTCCCAGACTGGCGGATCGATGAGTCCCACGCGCCGAAGGGCTGGAAGTGGAACCACGACGGCTGGAACGACCTCCTCATCGTCTGCCGCGGGCCGGACATCACCACGCGCGTCAACGGCGTGCCCGCGGCGGCCCTCAAGGGCCAGGGCATCCTCGATGACGAGGCCCACCGCCGCCGCAACGCCGGCCTCCGCGGCCACATCGCCCTGCAACTGCACGCCAAAGACGAGCTGCGCATCCAGTACCGGGACCTCCTGCTGCGAACGCTGAAGTAGCGCCGCCCGCACCTCTGGGTGATGTAGAATTGCGGCGGAGGTGTGGTATGTGGCGAACAGTAGTTGTCGTGGCGCTGGGGTTGTCCTTGCTGGCGCTGCCCGCGGGCGCGCAGCAGGACATGGGCGTGATTACCGGGCTGATCACCGACGCTACCGGGGCGGCGGTTCCCGGGGCCAAGGTCACGGTGGTCAAGCAGGACACCAACGAGCCCCGCTCGACCGAAACCAGCGTCACCGGCGCTTACACGGTGGGGCCAATGCGCATCGGCATCTACTCGGTCTCGGTCGAGAAAGCGGGCTTCAAGCGCGCCCTGTGGCGCGACATCAAGGTCAGCGCGCAAGATCGCGTGCGGGCGGACATCCAACTGGAGGTGGGACAGGTGTCCGACGCCATCTCGGTGACCGCCGAGGCGCCGCTGCTCCAGGCCGAGACTTCCAGCCTGGCGCACGTGGTGAGCCAGCGCGACATCCGCGAGCTGCCGCTCAACGGCCGCAACTTCCAGCAGTTGGCCTGGATGACGGCCGGGGTGATGCCGGCCACCGCCAGCCGCGACCGCGAGAGCGGCTTCAACGCCCACGGCCAGCCCATGACGCAGAACAGCTTCATCATCGACGGCGTGGACAACAACAACAACGTGATGGGCATGCAGGACCGCAAGATGCAGGTGGTGGTGCCGTCGCTGGACGCGGTGGCCGAGTTCAAGGTCCAGACCAGCAACTACTCGGCCGAGTTCGGGCGCAACTCCGCCGCCCTGATGATCGTCAGCATCAAGTCCGGCACCAATGCCTTCCACGGGTCCCTGTTCGAGTACCTGCGTAACGACAAGCTGGACGCCCGCGACGCCTTCAACTACGTAGACCGCACCGGCGACGGCAAGGCCGACCCGGAGGTGCTCAAGCAGAACCAGTTCGGCGCCACTCTGGGGGGACCCATCGTGCGCGACCGGACCTTTTTCTTCGGAAGCTGGGAAGGGCGCCGCGAACGCCGGGCGCAGACCGACATGGCGGTGGTCCCCACCGCCGACGAGCGCAATGGCCTGTTTGCCCCCAGCCTGGTGACCGTCCGCGATCCGGCCACGGGGCAGGCGTTCCCTGGCAATCAGATCCCGCGCGCGCGTTTCGACGCCACTGCCGCGAAGATGATCGAGCTGTGGCCGCAGCCCAACTTCGCGGGCAGCGGCACGCGCGCGAACTTCATCCGCAATCCTCCCTGGAACACCACGCGGGACGCGCTGGATGCGCGCATCGACCACAACCTGACCGAAAACGACAAGATGTTCGGCCGCTTCAGCTTGTCCCGCTATGACAACCTGCGGGACTCCCTGTTCGAGCCGCCCGCGCGCGGCGGACAGGGCAACGACCGGGCCTTCGACGACAACGACGCCCGCAGCGCGGCGTTCTCCTACACCCGCCTGTTTACCCCCACTCTGCTGAACGAGTTCCGTTACGGCTTCAACCGGCAGAAGGTGGACAAGCGCGAGCTGTCAAAGGAGCTCTCCAGCGAGTTGAACGCGCGCTACGGCATCAAGGGTATTCCGGCCCACGGCCGTCTGTTCGGGCTGCCTCTGTTCACACTCAGCGGCGCGCTGGGCTACGCCAACCTGGGCGAACCAGGCTCCATGCCCAACTTCAAGATCAGCCAGGTGCACCAGTACCTGAACAACCTCTCCTGGAACCGCGGCAACCACAACTTCAAGTTCGGCGCGGATGTGCGCTGGAACCGCTCGGACATCTTCGGCGGCGCCAGCTCGCACGGCAGTTTGACCTTCGACGGGCAGTTCACCCGGGTGAGTTTCGGCGACTTTCTGCTGGGCATGCCCGGCTCGGCCAGCCTGGCCACGCAACTGATCGGGAACATGCGCTTCCGCAACTACATGTTCTACGCCTTGGACGACTGGAAGCTCACGCCCCGGCTCACCCTGAACGTGGGTCTGCGCTATGAGCTGACCACGCCCTGGTTCGAGAAGTACGACAACATGAACCAGATCGACATCCAGGCGGGACCCACTTTCAACACCATCGTCAAGGCCGGCCACTGCGGGAGCTCCTATTCCTGCCGCGGCCTGGTGAACACCGACACCAACAACTGGGCGCCGCGGCTGGGACTGGCCTATCAGTTGGGCGGCCGCACTGTCCTTCGCGCTGGCGGCGGCGTGTTCA
>VFZS01000343.1 GCA_016871095.1 Acidobacteriota bacterium | reverse complement strand
ATCGCTTCCGCTCCAATGAAGTGCGGTTGTGGTTGAGCCTGATCGCCTACAACCTGGGGAATCTATGGCGGCGGCTGGTGCTGCCGCGGCGCGTCGGCAACTGGTCGCTGACCAGCCTGCAACAGCGATTGGTGAAGACGGGCGGCCGGCTGATCAAGCACGCACGGTACTACTGGCTATTGCTGGCGGAAGGTCACTTGACGCGGCGGCTTTTCGGGGCAATGGTGCGGCGGATCGAGGCGCTGTCGGTGCCAGCCGGATAGCCGAAGCTTGAACGGAGGCAAGCTCGGCGAACATCGGGACAGGGGGCGGACAGGTGTGTGACGACAGGCTTCGGGCAGAGGCACTTTTCGGCGCTCAAGGCCCCGATAGGCAGCGCTATGGACCCATGCGGGCACTGCGGGAGAGTCAGGCGGCGAAACCGTGCTGCGGGAGGTTGACACGAGGGGGGGTGCGGGTGCATACTCAATCTGTGCCGGAGTCCAAAATGGAAATCCGTGAGAAAACCGCCGGACGCGCTCCCTCTCACTCATTGGAGGTCTTCATGGTTCCCATTATCCTGTTGTTGCTGGCGCTCAACGCGAGCGCGCAGACCTACAGCGGCTCGCTGACCGGCGTCGTCACCGATCCGGATTCGGCGGTGGTGCCGACCGCATCCGTAGTTCTCATCGATTCCGGCAAAGGCTACCTGTTTACCGCCACCACGGACAGCACCGGGCGGTACCTGCTGCGGAGCCTGCCACCGGCCACCTATCGGCTGAAGGTCAAGGCCAAGGGTTTCGCCGCCTACACGCGGGACGGCATCGTGCTGAACGTGAACCAGAACGCCTCGGTGGATGTCTCGCTACCACTTGAAACCGTCACGGAGACGGTAGTGGTGCAGAGCGAATCGCCTCTGCTGGCCACGCAGGACGCCAGCCTCGGTCAAACCATCGACCGGAAGTTCGTCAACGATCTTCCCCTGGTCGGCCGCAACATCCTGAACCTCACGTATCTGGCTCCCGGCGTCACTCCGGCCGCGGGACGCAGTTACGGCCCGGGCGGCGACGTCAATTTCGTTTCCAATGGCGGGCGAAATTCCAGCGCCGGGGTCATCACGGACGGCGTCACCACGACCGGCCCCGATCCGAACACGGGCATCGTTCGCGCGCTTTATGTGCCCTCGGTCGACGCGGTGCAGGAATTCAAGGTCGAGCAGAACAACTTCCGCGCGGACATCGGTTTCTCGGGTAACACCTCGATCAACATCGTCACGCGCTCGGGGACCAACCAGTATCACGGGACCGCCTACTACTTCGGCCAGAGTTCCGCGCTGAACGCGATGAACTTCTACAGCAACAAGTACGGCGCGGCGAAGCCGGTCACGGCCAACAACACCTTCGGGGGCGTGCTGGGCGGGCCGGTGAAGAAGGACCGGACCTTCTTCTTCCTGGTCTACAACGGCGGGCGATCCCGGAACGCGCAGTCGACGTCGGCGGGAGTGCCCAGCGCGGCGATGCGGAAGGGCGATTTCGGCGAGTTGTGCACGCGGGGATTCAGCGCCTCGGGAATGTGCGCCGACGCGAACGGGCAGCTTTGGGATCCATTCTCAGGGGTCTACCAAGCCGCGCGAGGCGGCCCGGTACGGTCCGCCCATATCCCCTTCAATAACTTGGCTACATACATGAGCCCGGGACCGCCGCCGGGCTCGGGTTCGCCGATCCAACTGCCGGCGCGGCCCGGCAATTTGATCGACCCGGCCGCGGCGAAGGTGATGGATCTGTTCCCGCAGCCGAACGTCGGGGTTGGAACGGCAAGCTACAACCGCCTGCGAAACTACTTCGCGAACACGAGCGGCCGCGGCGCCGGTAGTGAACTCAACCTGCGCATCGACCACCGGTTTTCGGACAAGGACATGCTGGTGGGCAAGTATGCGCACAACTGGGGCAACAGCAGGCCGGCCAAGTGCTTTGACAGCATCATGGATCCGTGCAGCAACGGACCCGGCACGTCGGTCACGGACCACCTGGCGCTCAATTTCAACCGCGCCTTGAGTCCGGCCACGATCGCGACGCTGAACCTCGGCTTCGCGCGCCACCATAACATCAGCCCGGGAGCGCCGGCCGAGTTTCCAAATTTCAACCCCGTATCCACTTTGGGTCTTCCGGACTACGTCACGCGTTCGGGCTATCTGGCGGCGCCGTATGTTGCCTACGGCGGCGGTTACGTGTTGGGGGCGATCGGGACAAAGACCTGGTCGATCTGGAACATGCACTTCCAGAACTACCAGTTGGCGCCGAGCGTGGATATGGTGCGCGGGCGGCATGACTTGAAGGCCGGCGGCGAAATCCGCGTGCATCGCTTCCACTTCTTCCAGCCGGGCGTTCCCACGGGCACCTACACGTTCAACTTCAACGGGACATCGCAGTATCCCACCACGGGCGGCGGCGACAGCCTGGCGAGCTTCCTGACTGGTGCTGGAATCGGGGGAAGCTATCTCGTGAACGCGGCCATCAGCACGCAGAACCTCGAATACGCGTTCTACTTCCACGATAAGTGGCGCGTCACGGACCGGCTCACCCTGAATCTCGGCCTGCGCTACGAGATCACCCAGCCCCAGACGGAGCGCTTCAACCGGCTCAACTGGTTCGATCCGGATGTCGCCGCCGCGATCCAGGCACCCGGACTGCCGGAACTGCGCGGCGGAATGCGCTTCGGTGACGAGACCACCCGCACTCCTCTCGAAACGGCCTGGAACAACTGGGGCCCGCGCTTCGGGATCGCTTACCGTCTGGGCGAGCGCACGGTGCTGCGCGCGGGTTATGGAATGATGTACTCGGTCTCGATGGGCAACGCATCCGGCATCACCGGAGGCGTGTTCTCTTCGTGGAACCAGTCCACCGGCGTTCAGACCTACGGCGCGAACGCGGCGACGCCCTACTCGCGCTTCAGCGATCCGTTTCCAGGAGGTGGGCCCCTGGCTTTCCCGGGTAACTCTCAAGGCTTGAAGACCGCCTTGGGCCTGAGCATGAACGCGCCTCCCCGCGCGTGGAAATATATTCCGAACATCCAGACCTGGAGCGCCGGGTTCCAGCGGGAACTGCCGGCGGCGGCCGTGCTGAGCGCGAACTATGTGGGCACGAAGGGAACCCACCTCTATTTCGGCTCCGGGCCGCTCAACTCGCTGGGATCGTGGGTGGAAACGCTGTCCGCGGAGGAGATCACCAGGCTGTTCACGCTGGTGCCGAACCCGTTCTACGGCGTCATCACCAACCCGCAAAGCAGTCTCCGCTTCGCCACCACGCAACAGTCCCAACTCCTCAAGCGCTATCCGCAGTACACGGACGCCTTCACCACCATCGTGCCCTTCGGTGGTTCGACATATCACGCGCTTCAGGTTCAGGTAGAAAAGCGGCTGTCCCGAGGGCTTCAGGTACAGGCGGCCTACACATGGTCGAAGTCCATCGATGATTCCTCGGTGGTCAGCGGAAACACGGCTTACCTCGGCGGCGGGCTCAGCCTACAGAATCCGAATAACCGCCGGCTGGAGCGCTCTCTGTCGCAGTACGACATCCCGCAAAGCCTGAAAATCGCCTATACCTACGATCTGCCGTTCGGCCGCTACCGGCAGATTGGCCGCGGTTGGAACCGCATGCTGGACGCCCTCGCCGGCGGCTGGACCACGACAGGCATGTGGATATTCCAGAGCGGCTTCCCGATTTCGCTCGGGCTGCAAGGCGGGCAGGCGCTGCCGACGTACGGAGCGCAGAGACCCGACCTTCTGGGGCCTCTGAAGCGGAACGAGGGTCCCGATTGGAGGGACCGCTACTTCGCCAACCCGGAAGTGGCGGTGCGGCCCGCCCGGTACGCCCTCGGCAACGCGCCGCGCACGCTGCCGGTTCGGGTGCCCGGAACGAACACGGCGACGCTGGCGCTGTTCAAGCAAGTCCCGCTCGCCGAACTGCGAGAGGGAGCGAAACTAGAGATTCGCGCGGAAGCGTTCAACGCTTTGAACCGGCCCCAGTTCGCCGGACCGGCGACGACGGTCGGCACGCCGTCCTTCGGCCTGGTGAGCGCGCAGACCAACTCCGCGCGTATGATTCAGCTTGGGATGAAGCTCTACTTTTGAGGCGTACGCTGATTCCAGCGGGCGCCGCGCTGGCGGCGCTCTTCGCGGCCGGCCTGATGGGGGCGGGCGAGCCTGTCATCCGCCCGCCCCAGCCGCGAAGCGAACTGACTCTTTCCGTCGGCGACTACTATGCCGGCGAGGATGTCACGGACTGGCGCGCCTTCAACCTGGCCATGGAAGATTGCCGGCGGCGAAGCTGTTCGCAGTTGCTGCTGCCGGCCAAACGCTACCTCTTCGACGACCCCGAGGTGCCGCGCCGCGCCGGCGCACACATCCAATTCAACGGGCTCAAGGACGTCGTAATCGACGGCCAGGGCTCGGAACTGGTTTTCCACCACATCCGCGGCGCATTCACCTTTCGCGATTGTCAGCGCATGGTGCTGCGCAATTTCAGCGTCGATTGGGACGTGACGCTGGCCTCGGCGGGCGATGTCGTCATGGAGCCGGGCGCCGGCAAGGCCATCCTCGTTCACGGCGACGAGCCTGTGGACGAGACGACGCCGGTCGCCGCGGTGACCGAGTATGATCTCGAGAACCTGCGCTGGAAGATGGATGCGGCGGAAGTGCACGGCCCGCGCGCCATCCGGCTGCTACGGTCTCGGCTGCTCCATTCGCCGGACTTCGAACGGCTCCCCGTCGGCGCCACCGTCGTTATCCGCCATTATGTTTACAACGGCCACGCCTTCGACTTCGGAGGCGCCGGAAACTCGGATCTCAACTTCGAAGACATCACCGTGTTCGGGTGCCCGGGACACGCCTTTGTCGGATACGGCTGCGACCGCGGCTTCCGCATCGCCCGAACGAAGATCGTACGCAAGCCCGGCACGAGCCGCCTGGTGACCGCCACCGCCGATGGAGCGCATTTCGGCGCCAACCATGGCGACATCCTGATCGAGGACTGCGAATTCACCCTGCAAGGTGACGACTCGGTGAACATTCACAGCGTCTGGTCGCGGATCGATGCGGCGCCGGGCGCCGAAGAGCTCCTGTTGAAGTCGCGCTGGTTCTGGGCGGTCCGCTTCGACCCCGCCGACGAAATCCGCCTGTGCCGCCGCGACAACCTGGAAGAGTATGGGGCGGCGAAGGTGGTTGCGGCGCGACGTGACGACGCGCGGCAGTTGTACGCCGTCACGCTGGACAGCAAGATCGCGGCCCATGCGCAGCCGGGCGACTACGTGGCCAACGTCACCCGGTCAAGCAACGGCTTCGTGATCCGCAATAACTACTTTCACGATCACCGGGCGCGCGGGATGTTGATCCAGGCGGGTGACGGCCTGGTGGAGGATAACCGCATCGAGAACGTGATGGCGGCGGGAATTCAGGTGACGACGGACGCCCGGACCTGGCAGGAAGGCTTCGGCAGCCGCAACCTGGTAATCCGCGGCAACGTGCTCCGGGGCGTGAACTACGCCATGTGGGAACGCGGCCAGACCGGGCGGCACATGGCGGCGCTGAACGTGGTCGTCGACACGGAAACCGGCCTGGGAGACTACCCCGTGCACCGGGACATCCTCATCGAGGGAAACACCATCGAGGACACGCCGGGGCTGGCGATCCTGATCGCGTCGGCGAGCGGCGTCACCATCCGGGGCAACCGCATCGCCGACGCCAACTCACAGCCCTTCTATTTCACAGGCGCCATGATCGACGCGCGCGCGCAAGGCACAATCATGGTGACCCGCGCTTCGGATGTAGTCATCACCGGCAACAGCCTCGTGCTGAACCGGCCGACGTTCGGCAGGGAGATCTATGTCGACCCGCGCAACACTTCCGGCATCGTGGTCGAGGAAAACGAAGGTTTCCAATAAGATGCAACGTCGAGCCGTGTTGCCGGCCCTGGGCGGCGCGATCCTGCCATTGTGCGCGCAACCGGGGCGGCCGAAAGTGGATTCGCCGCGCTCCTCCGGCGGCCCCACGCTTTCTGTTGAAGACTTCCGCGGGCCGGGCCTCTCCGATTGGAAGGCGTTTCGTAACTACTCAGGTGGCATCCCGCCCGGGATGCCACCTGAAGGAAGCGGGCAACTGGGTTTGGTGTTGCCTCGGAAGGCTACGAGGTGTTGACCGCGGGTAAGAAGGGGTTGCCCAGGAAGACGCGG
>VFZS01000342.1 GCA_016871095.1 Acidobacteriota bacterium | reverse complement strand
TGGCGTCCCGAAGTTCTGCCCGCCGATCCGCTTCGCGTCAGCGCGGAGGCGGGGCTTCAGGAGGTCTTTTCCTCCTTGGTCGAAGCCGGCAACCGCCTGTACTTCCTGAAGAAGGACCCGGCTCTGGCGCGGGAGACCTTCGAGGTGGCCGAGGAGAACCGGGCTTACAGCCTCCGCATCCTGGTGGCGGAACCTCAGGAGTGGCGTGACAGGCTACCTGCCGACTACGGGGAAACCCTGGTGAGGCTGCGGGAGGCCGAAGCGGCTTTGCTGAACGGGGACTCACCCTCGGCCCGGAGCCAGATCCGCGAGCTGCACCGCCGCCTGGCAGAGATGGAAACCCGCACCGGCCTCACCACCAACGGCGCACCCCCCGACGGAGGTCCTGCCGCTGGCTTGGCGCAACTGGTGCGTGCCAGACTGGCGCCCGGAGAGGCTCTGCTTAGCTTCCATCTCGGCGACCCGCACTCCTACCTCTGGGGGGTCACCCGCGAGGGCCTGGAGTTGCATCGGCTGCCGCCGCGATCTCGCCTCCGCGAGCAGGTCGAGCGATTCGCCAAAGCGGTCCGCCGTGGCGCCGGGGAGTCCTTCAGCCTGGGCGCCACCCTCTATCAAGAGCTATTGGGGGAACTCCGGGCGGGGATCCGAAACAAGCCTCACTGGCTGCTGACCCTGGACGACGCGCTCTTCGACCTCCCCTTCGGGGCGCTGCCCGATAGTGCCTCCCAGGGGCGATCCCGCTTTCTCATTGAGCGTCACTCCCTCCAAGTGGTGCCGGGCGCTCATCTGCTGGTGGCCGCTCGCGCCCGGCCCCGCTCGGGCTTCCCGGCGGAAGGCGGTTTCCTGGCGGTCGGTGACCCGGTGTACAACGCCGCTGACTCACGCTGGGCCGGGCCTCGCCCCGCGGCCAACAAAGAGCGGAAGCCCCTGGAGCTGCCCAGACTGGCGGGCAGCGCCCGCGAGATCCGCGCCTGCGCTGGCCTGTGGCGCACCGCGGGTCGCGCCGTGGTCGTGCTGGAGGGCCTCTCCGCCACCGGCCAGAAAGTGCTTAGGCACTTGGGAGACACCCCCGCGGCGGTCCACTTCGCTACTCACGTGGTGCCCTCCAGCGCCAGGCGCGGCCTGATCGCCCTGAGCCTGTCATCCCGCAGAGAAGCCGAGCTGCTTACTCCGCTGGAGATCGTCCATTGGCGCCGCGGGCCCAGCCTGGTCGTGTTGAGCGGATGCAGTTCGGCCCAGGGGGAGGCGCTTCCGGGAGCCGGATTGATGGGCCTGACCCGCGCCTGGCTGGCCGCCGGGGCGGATACCGTGGTGGCCAGCCGCTGGCCCACCCCCGACGACTCCGGCGAGATGTTTCTCAGCTTCTACCGCCGCCTGCTTCAGCCTGGCGTCAATCGTGGCGCGGCCCATCCGGCCGCCGCCCTGCGGGAGGCCCAACTCGAGATGCTGCGGTCCGGGAGCTGGCGCTCGACCCCTGATTACTGGGCGGCCTTCCTGGCTGTGGGGATGGAGTAGTCGGCCCATGCTTCAGGTTTCATTCAGTCCTCCACCCGGCCGGCCTGAGGAGCCGGCCGGTTCCCTCCCCAGAGGGCTTGTCAGGAGGCGGCGGTCCAGGCTGCCCCGGCTGCCCGACTGGGCCGGCCTGGTGGAGCGCATCCGCGCCGGTGATCCCGCCGGCATGGAGGAGCTTTACGGGGTGTTCTCCCGGGGCGTGCGCTTCTACCTCTACCGGCAACTGGGCCTCCAGGAACTCGAAGACAAGGTGCATGACACCTTCCTGATCGTTATCCAGGCCATCCGCCGCGGCGAGTTGCGCGAACCGGAACGCCTCATGGGCTTCGTTCGCACCATCGTCCGGCGGCAGGTAGTGGCCTATATCGATGCCGTGGTGCACGATCGCCGCGAGCAGGCCGGCCTCCACTGCGGCCTGGGCGTCACCGATGGCCGGAGCGATCCCGAGCAGGATGCCATCGCACGGCAGCAGACCGAGATCATGGAGACGGTGCTGCGCAGCATCTCCCGGCGGGACCGTGAGATCCTCACCCGCTTCTACCTCCAGGGGCAGAGCCAGGCTCAGATCTGCGCCGAGATGAACCTCACGGATACCCAGTTCCGGCTGCTCAAGTCCCGCGCCAAGTCGCGTTTCGGGGAGTTGGGCAGGCGCCGGCTGCGGCTGCGGCCCCTGGCAAGATTTTTCCGGAGAACTTCGGCGGCCCCGGGAGACTAGTCTTAGTAGAAGGCCTGGGGCGGCTGGGGGGGATGCGGGGAGGACATAGCGATGCTAAGTGACATAGGACCGCACGCTTCCGAGGACGCCTTGGAAGGGTACGCCGTGGGTTTCCTCGGGGAAGCCGAAGCGGAATCTCTGGAAGAACACCTGCTCGTCTGTAACCGCTGCCAGGATCGCCTGGTGGAAACCGAGGCCTTTATCCGGGCGACCCGCCAAGCTGCCCGGAACCTGCCAGCGGAGCTGCCCGAAGCATTGCCGGCACGGGCGTGGCGCTTGCCACGACTGGTCTGGGGGCCGGCTTTGGCAGGTGTGGTGGTGCTCCTGGGCATCAGCGGCTGGTGGGGCCTGCGGCGCCACCAGGACGCCCCGCCCGTGGCCGTGGCGCTGGAGGCCTTGCGCGGCGACAGCCTGCCGGCCGCCCGTGCGCCTAGCGGGCGGACGCTGCTGCTGCGCGTGGACCTGAACGGGCTCCCGGACTCGGGCAGCTTCGAGCTGGATGTGGTGAGCGCTCAGGGCCGGCTGCTCCAGCGCGCTGTCGTCCCGCGCGCCGGGACCGCCGCTCAGACCACCCTGGCCAAGCTCGAGCCGGGCCAGTACTGGGTCCGGCTTTATGACCAGCCGCGGCGCGGACCTCTGCGGGAGTTCGGCCTGCGGGTGGAGTGAATCTATCTCCGGCTAGAGGCAGCGCCCCGCGCCGGGGTGGGGCTGCACTAGACTCATCAGTAGAGGTCCTCCCGCATGAGAGTCAGAAGAGCCGTCATCACCGCCGCCGGTCCACGGCACCGCACCCTGCCTTTGCAGTTGCTGATCGACCGCGACGGCATCGAGAAGTCCGTTCTCGCCATCCTGGTCGAGGAAGTGGTTCGGGCGCAGGTCGAGGAGATCTGCCTGGTGGTCTGCCCGGGAGACGAAGCGGCCTGTCTGAAAGTCGCCGGCGACCACGCCGGGCGGCTGACCTTTGTTCACCAGGACCAGCCCTTGGGCTACGGACACGCCGTCTACTGTGCCCGCCACTTCGTCAAGCAGGAACCCTTCATGCACCTGGTGGGCGACCACCTGCCCGTGAGCCGGGGCACGCCGGGCTGCGTCCAGCGCCTGGTCGAGGTGGCTCAGGCCGAGGTCTGCTCGGTCTCGGCGGTCACCGCCACGCGCGAGAGCCTGCTGCCCTGGTTCGGCGCGGTGGGGGGCCAACTGGTGCACGGGCGCCACGGCTGGTACCGCATCGACACCGTGATCGAGAAGCCCACCCCCACCGAAGCCGAGCAGAAGCTGATCGTCCCCGGCCTGCGCGCCGGCCACTACCTGTGTTTCTACGGCGCCCACGTGTTCACCCCCACGGTGATGGAACTGCTGGGGCGGCTCATCGGCGCCGGCACGCCGCGCGACGCCAGCCTCTCCTCGGCCCTCCACGAGCTGGCCGCCCGGGAGAAATACCTGGCCCTGGAAACCGCTGACGGCCGCTTCGATCTGGGCGCCCGCTACGGTCTGCTCACCGCGCAGCTTGCCCTGGCCTTGAGCGGGCGCGACCGCGACGAGGTGCTCTCCCAACTGGTGCTGCTGCTGGCGCGCGGCGAACCGGACCGCCTGGCCGGTTAGGAAGCGCCCTATGAGCGAGCTCATCCAGATCATCCTGGCCACCCAGCCGGAGCTGCGGGACCGCTCGCTGGACGCCTTCTGCCGCCAGGCTTCGCCGGACGCCCTGCTGGCGGAGTGCGAGGCCCTCGAGCGCTTCCGCCACACCAGCGACAACCTCTACCAGCGCGTGCGCGCGCTGTTCTTCCTCTACGCCATTCACCGCTTCCACCTTCCGCTCCAGCCCGGCGTGGCGGCCACCGGCCGGATCCCCTTCCGCGGCTACCAGGGCCTCCTGCACCGCCGCTTCGAGGAGGCCGTCCGCATCTTCCGGGAGGCGCAGGCGCGGGACGGCCCCAGCGAGGCCCTCTCCAGCGCGCTGGCGGCGGCCTACCGGGGCTTGGGCTTCCAGACCCTGGCCGACCAGGTGCGCCGCAGCGTGCGCTCGGTGCGCGGCAATCAGTGGATGTTCCGCGCCGGCCACCCCGCCGACTATCCGCTGCGCATACGCCCCGAGCTCCTCCAGCGCTCCCCGGCCGCGGGCCTCTTCCCCATCCTCCGCGAGGTCACCCCGGTGCGCATGGACCTCACCCACAGCGGCTGGAGCGATATCTTCTTCCTGGGGATGGATTTCCCCGAGGGCGCCCGCGTCTTGAACACCTCCATCGACCTGGCCGTGCGCGGCGCGGGCGGCGCCGGGACCCCGCGGCCGCCCGTGGAAGCCTGCCTGCGCGTCATCGACGAGCCGCTCCTGCGGCTGGTCAGCGTGGACCTGGGGGCGGTGGCCGAGATCACCACCCTGGACGAGGTGTTCGACTTCGCCCGCGACTACCTGGGGCTGCTGAAGGCCGCCGTCATCGCCGCGGGCATCGTGCCGCCGGGCATGGAAGGCGCGCCCCAGCCGCTGGCCGGGCTGCTGGCCGCCCTGGTGGGCCGCCCCGGCCACGGCCTCGAGATCGTCAGCAAGGTGAACGACATCCCCAAGGGCTCGCGCCTGGCGGTATCCACCAGCCTGCTGGCCTGCCTGATCGCGGCCTGTATGCGGGCCACCAGCCAGACCGGCGCCCTGACCGGACAACTGCAGGAATCCGACCGCCGCCTGGTGGCCGCGCGCGCCATCCTGGGCGAGTGGCTGGGCGGCTCCGGCGGCGGCTGGCAGGATTCCGGCGGCGTCTGGCCCGGCATGAAGCTCATTCAGGGCGTCATCGCCGCCGAGGGCGACCCCGAGTTCGGCGTCAGCCGCGGGTGCCTTCTGCCGCGGCACCGCATCTTCACCGCCGACGAGGTCAGCCCCGCCACTCGCCAGCAGCTCCAGGACAGCCTGGTGCTGGTGCACGGCGGGATGGCGCAGGACGTCGGCCCCATCCTCGAGATGGTCACCGAGAAATACCTGCTCCGCTCCGAGGCCGAGTGGAAGGGGCGCCAGGAGGCCATCCGCATCCTGGATGAGGTGGTGGCGCTCTTGCGGGCCGGCGACGTCGCCGGCATCGGCGCCGCCACCGAGCGCAACTTCCGCGGCCCTATTCAGACCATCATCCCCTGGGCCGGCAACTTCTACACCCACGCCCTGATCCAGCGCGTGCGCGCGGAAATGGGGCCGGCATTCTGGGGCTTCTGGATGCTGGGCGGCATGGCCGGCGGGGGCATGGGCTTCCTGTTCGACCCCGCGGTCAAGGACGCCGCCCAGGACCGCCTGGCCGTCATCATGAGCCAGACCAAGCGGCGCCTGGAGCGCGCCGTGCCCTTCGCCATGGATCCGGTGGTCTATAACTTCGCCATCAACGAGCGGGGCACGCACGCCGATCTGCTCGGCGGGGACGCCGCCCTGATGCCCCAGGGCTACTACACCCTGATTGTGCCCTCCTTGGTGCGCCGCGAGCTGCGGTTGCTGTCCCCCTCCCGCCGCGCCGAGCTGGACCGTTTCGGCGCCGCCTGCCGCACCCGCCCCGAGCTGGCCGGCATGGTCGAGACGCTGTTCGATCACCTGCTGCCCCGCGCGGCTCCCCCCGAGGGGACCCCGGCGCTGGGCCTCCAGGCCCTGCTCCAGGAGCACGGCTTCGATCGCTTGCAGCACGAGCAGATCCGCGCCGACCTGCGCAGCGGCCGCATCGGGCTGGCCCAAAACCGGCTGCCGCCCAGCAGCCGCATCGAGGACGTGGCCCCCGCCGACGTGATCGACTCCACCGCCGGACTGCCCGCCGAACTCCGCCGCCTGGGCCTCGAGGCGCTGGCCTCCGGCTCCGTCGCCGTGGTCACCCTGGCTGGCGGCATCGGCAGCCGCTGGACCAAGGGCGCCGGCGTGGTCAAGGCGCTCAATCCCTTCTGCTGCCTCGCCGGAAGGCATCGCAGCTTCCTCGAGGTTCATCTCGCCAAGAGCCGCCGCGCCGCCCGCCTGTGCGGGACCGAGCTGCCTCACCTCATCACCAC
>VFZS01000341.1 GCA_016871095.1 Acidobacteriota bacterium | reverse complement strand
GGGCGGCATGGGCTTCGGCTACAGCGGCAACATCGGCGAGCGCTACGCGGTCTTCGAGCCTACCCACGGCTCGGCCCCCAAGTACGCGGGGCAGGACAAGGTGAACCCGCTGGCCACCATCCTGGCCGCCAAGATGATGCTCGAATGGCTCGGCGAGAAGGACAAGGCCGCCGCCATCGAGCAGGCCGTGGCCGCGGTGATCGCCAAAGGGGAGGTCCGCACCTACGACCTGGGGGGCAGCGCCACCACCACCCAGATGGCCGCGGCGGTCGCCGGCGCGCTGGGGCGATAGGCCATGAACGCTGGGGGAGTGAGGGGACGCGGGCAGGAAACCGTGGTAAGCGACCGGATTGAGGGTTTGGTCAGGGACTTCTCAACCTACCTGCGGACCTTCCAGGAGGAGAATCCGTTCTCCGGTGAGGCCCTGCGAGCACACACTCGGACAGTCACGCTCAGGAGACAACTCGAGACGGTTCGTTGCGCCCTGGGCAGTGACGAGTTCCTGCGATCGTTGTGCTCGACGCTGGAGTCCTTTGGCATGAACCAGCGCGGGGCGCGACTCGTAAGCCCGGAGCGCTTCTCGCTCGCATTGCGTGAGCGGTCGGCCGACCTAGCTGCTTTGGAAGAAAGGAGACTCGACGGACTGGGCACAGAAGTCCGACAAGTGACCGAGGCCCTGTGGAGGCTCATTGACGCCGTCGGCTTGACGGAGACGAGGTCGCGGCTCGTGGCTGCCACCAAGGCGCTCCATCACTTCCTGCCGAGGCTGGCACCCCCGATGGACAGGGCATACACCGGGGCGTTCGTCGGCTGGTCCCCTCAGAAGATCCAAGGCAACGAGCAGCAGTTCTTCAAGCTGGCGTTTCCGTCGTACGCGGAGGTCGCTGAACGCGTTCAGCCGGAGCAGCATGTCGGCGACGGGTGGAACACCGGTATAGCCAAGGTGGTTGACAACGCAGTCGTGGGGTACTGCAAACGTCACCACTTGGATGAAGCGAGCCGTCTGAAGGCGGTGGTCGCCAAGACGAAGGAGTTAGGCATCTACGACCAGATTGTGGCTGCATCCAAATCTCGGGGGAAGTGACATGGGACCGCAGGATGCAGGGGGCCAAATCGGCCTTGATTGGACTATAGCCGCTCGACGGGGCAACTGTACAGGACGTACAATCGGAATCGGCAGCAGCTATGACTATCACGCAAAGGTCGCGAGGGACAACTTGCCCGGCATGAGGAGGAGTGGAGTTCGCCTATGAGCCTGGCGCCTCGCCGCTACACAGCGGAAGAACTCGAGGAGCTGATCGCCTGCCCGAAGACCGTCTCGGAGGCGCCCAGGCAGGACTTGAAGCTCGATCGAGGTCACTTCCGCAACGACATGCGGGTGAAGTCGATCGAGGGTGACCGGGAGTTCCGGATCTTCCTCCGCCGGAGCGAGGATTTCCCCGAGAACTTCTCCATCGGGTTGGTCTATCTGCCAAAGGACGGAACCGGGGAGGTGGCCCTGCTGCGCTGCAACGGGCCGCACGGCGGGTACAACGACGCCGTCGATCCGGAGCACCCGCACTGGGAACACCATGTCCACCAGGCCACGGCGGCAATGATCGAGGCGGGATTGCGCCCCGAGAAGGAGGCGACCGAGAGCCGGGATTTCGCCTCGTTCGAGGAAGCGTTAGAGTATCTCTTGAGGGTGACGAACGTCCGGGACGGACTGAGCCACTTCCCGAAGATCATGCAGCGGACGTTCCAGTTCGTGGAGGAACCGCCAACATGAATGTACTGGATACGCTGAGACGGGAATTCAACGGGCGCGTGGCCTTCCGGGAACGCCGCCCCGGGGTGGTGCAGGTGCTCGCACCACTGTTCCACGAAGACGGCGACATGGTGGACATCTTCCTCGATCTGGCGGACGGCAATGGGAAGGTGCGGATCAGCGACCACGGCCTGACCCTGATGCGGTTGTCGTTCAACCTGGATGTTGACACGGAGAGCCGGCAGCGCATCTTCACCCGGATCTTGTCGGAGAACCGCCTTCAGGAGCAGGACGGGCGCTTGTTCCTTGAGACCGAGCCCGATCGCCTGTATCCCGCTATCCTCCAGTTCGCCCAGACGGTGGCGAAGGTCTCCAGCATGCAGTACTATCGCCGCGAGGTGATTCAGAGCCTCTTCTACGAGTTGCTGGAGCAATTCATCCTTGAGAACCTGGCTGAGTACAATCCTCGGCCGCGCACGCTCCCGATCCCGGAACACGACGAATACGAGGTTGACTTTCAATTCGACATCAACCGGCGGCCGCTGTTTCTGTTCGGGGTCAGGGACAATGCCAAGGCGCGGCTGGTCACCATCTCCTGCCTGGAGTTCATGCGGCGACGGATTCCATTCAAGAGCGTGATCGTGCATGAGGACTTCGAGGCCGGCATCAGCAGGAGGGACAGACAGAGGATCACCAGCGCGAGCGACAAACAGTTTCCATCTCTGGATGATTTCCGGGAGAATGCCGGCCAGTTCTTTGCGCGAGAGGCCAGCCCGTAATGCCATCGAGCGGGCCGTTGGAGCGGTGATCGCCCAGGGGGAGGTTCGCACCTACGACCTGGGGGGCAGCGCCACCACCTCCGCGATGGCCGCCGCCGTGGCCCAGGCGCTGTAGGCGAAACCCGGGGTTCTAAAGTCGCGGCGGGGGAGCGCCGATAGGGGACGCAGAGGTATCTCCCCGGATGAGTTACGTCCGCATAAACGCCACCACCGAGTATGATCCCATTACCAGGACCATCCGCCAGGACGGGCAGACCCGCGCCGCGGGCTTCGCCGCCCTGGGATTCTCCACCCTGCTGGAGGTGCAGCAGCAGTTTCGAGGTGAAGGCGCCGGCCAGGAACCCGCGGCTCCGCCCGCCACCCCCAGCGCATCCCTGCGCGGCCAGCTCAGCCCCAGCGGCGCGCCCCTGATCGTCGCCAGCGTCACACCCGCCGCCAATCCCTGGGGCTACACCGGCCCCGCCGCCCGCAACCCGTACTACGTCACCCCGGGAACGCCCATGGAAGACGGCGCCGTGCAGGGCTACGAGAAGTGGTTCCAGCCCGCGCAGGTCCTGCAAGCCCATCCCACTACTGGCTCGGTGAGCATCGCCTATTCCATGCGCGTGGTCACCGAGGAAGGCGCGCGGGAGGCGCTGCGGCTGGTGCAGGAGTACCTGCCGGAAGCCACTCTGGAAGCCACCGTGTTCGGCGCCGGGGGCGGGCCGTGGCGCGCCGACAGGCCGTCCTATCAGGTGGCGCTGCCTTGTGGCGAACGGCTGAACGCGGCTGCGGTGCTGGACAGCTACTACAACCGGGGCCAGGGCGTGACCGCGCTCTCCGACTTTATGCTGCGCGACGAGCTGCGCTGGCTGAGCGGGCACGTGGCCTTGTCGTAGGGTCCTGTACGACAAGCGGGATCAGGCGCGGGTGGCCGGGGTGCTGTTCCAGTCGACGTTCCCGCGGCTGCTTCAGGAACCGCTCCGCTTCTTTCCGGTGGCGGAACTCCAGCACGAAATCAACCGCGTAACGTACCACGATCACATCTCCGCTCGAAAAATGCTCGCGCCTGGTGAGGTTCGAGGCGCCGATTCCGGGGCCTGCTGCGCCGCCCGGCTGGCTGTCAATTCCTCGCGGCAGGAGGCGCGGCGCGGGTCACTTCACCCGGCGGCGGGTGATATACTCGTGCTGGCCGGAAGGCCGGGAAGGAGATCCTGGTCCATAGATGGAGGGAAGACGCAGCAGTCTGCTCGTGGCGCTGTCCGTTCTACAAGTGACAGGGCTGGGAAGCGCTGTGGCCCGCGCCGCCGAGGGGAGCGCGCGGGCGGTCCCCACTTTTGAGTCCCTGGGTCTGTACTACGACCGCGGCAGCCCGGTGGACGCCTGCCCGGTCTGGTATCGGATCGCGGGCGCCGAGGAGTGGCGCGAGGGCTACCCCTTGGTCTATGACCAGCGGGCGCGGCAGTACCGCGGATCGCTGGTGGGCCTGAAGCCGGACACGCTGTACGATATCTCGCTGCGGCCGGGCGGGGAGCGCGTGGACTTCCAGGCGCGCACGCGGAGCGAGGAGCTTCCCATCGGTGAGACAACCTATCTGGAGGGCGGGACCACGGATAAGGCGCTGTACATTCGCGAGGGGGGATCAGAGAAGGGATGGCACCTGGTGACGCCGGCGCCGGGAACGAAGTTCGTGAGCGACGTGTTCAACTTCTCCGACTACAACCTCGTGGTGGAAGCCGGTTACGTCATCCTGCGGGGCCTGGAGCTGAAGAACGCGGGCATCCATGGCGTGCTCATCCGGGGCGGGGTGCAGCAGGTGGTTATCGAGGACTGCCACATCACGGGATGGGGACGCGCCGGGGGCGCGCGTGTGTGGGGCGTCGTCCACGGATCGGACAGCGGCATCTTCGCCGAAAACGACGCGGGCCACCTGGTCATCCAGCGCAACCTGATCGAATACCCCCGCGGAGGGTCCAACGACTGGGAATCGGGGCATCCTTCCGGGCCGCAGGCGGTGACGCTGATTGACTCCCGCGGCGGCAACGTCATCCGTTACAACACCATTCGTTCGACCGAGGACCACGGATTCAACGACGGAATCGGCGGCGGCTCCAACTACAGTTTCAAGGGAAGCCCGAACCGCGACTCGGACATTCATGGCAACATCGTCTCGCACTGCTGGGACGACGCCATCGAGAGCGAAGGGGCCAACATGAACGTGCGCATCTGGAGCAACTACATCCACCACACCTTCGTGCACGTGGCCACGGCCGCCACGTCGATGGGCCCGCTTTACATCTTCCGCAACGTGTTCGGGGAAAGCCGCGTTTCGCACCAGGATCCCTCCGGCGGCATGATGATCAAGACCGGCATGAACTACCTGACCATCGACGGCGAGCGCGTCAGCACCGGCCTGGGCTACCGGTTCATTTTCCACAACACCGCGCTCCAGCCCAAGGGCGCCCTCGAGGTATTCAGCGGCCACGAGCTGCACAACGCGGTGAGCCGGAACAACATCTTTTACGCCCGCGGGCGCGCTTATACCCGGGACTCCGGCCCCCCGCCCAACGATTTTCAGAACGACCTGACGGGCGGCTACCTGGGAGGTGGATTCGTCCGGTCGATGTTTCTGCCCAGCGAGCGCCTGGAGTGGTATCTGGCGCCCACCATGAATCGCATACAGTGGGGTCGGATCGAGTACAGCCGGGGCGGGCGGGACTTCGCCATCACCGACCCGCTGGTGCAGGTGAGGAATCCGGCCCTCGATCGCGGGGTTCGGCTGCCGGGATTCAATGACGACTACACCGGAGCGGCGCCCGACATTGGCGCCTTCGAGAACGGGCTGCCGGCGTTGCGCTTCGGCCGGGAGATGGCGCCGGGCTTCTCCCGGCCGCCCTGGGAAGTGTACTGACGTCCGTGCGTTGTTTCAGCTTAGGCGGCGCGGCTCGCGGATAACCGTGATCTTCGAGAAGCCTTCCTCCAGGCGCGGCGGCGTCAGTCTGGCCGCCAGCTTCCGCACGGCTTCTTCAGGAACCACCCGGTTGCGCCGGAGGTTCCGCTCCAGGCACACCTCGACGGGCACGTCGAAAAAGACGGCTTCGGCATCGCCGCCGTACAGCTCGGCGATGCGGATGTAGGCCCGCCGCTCCGAGCGGGTCAGGTTGGTGGCGTCAATGTAGGTGACCGGCCGGCCGATGGCCAGCCGGTGGCGCAACAGGTGGCGCAGGGTGGCGAACACACGGGCGTTTATGCTCTGGTCGCCGGGGTGGTCGGCGAGTAGACCGCGCACGGCATCGGAGGAAAGCGCCGGGGCGCCGATCCGCTCCAGGTAAGTCGACTTACCTGACCCGGGCAGACCCACTAGCACGACTACCCTTCGGCGCATCCGCCTGATCACTCGCCGGGGCGGTGTGCGCGCAGGAACTCCAGCACGAACCGGTCCCGGCGCTCCAGCACGGCCCGGAGGTCTTTCTTCGACCAATCGTAGAAGCCCCGGCCGAAGCGGGCGCCCCGGCGGCCCTCCGCGATCATCGCCCTCAAGTAGTCCGGCGCCTGGGGCTGGTTGTAGAGGTCCTGGGCGATGTAGTGCATGATGTCCGTGCCCATCTCGATGCCCACCGCGTCGAAGTGCTCGAAGATCCCGTAGACCGGCAGGCGCAGCCCGAAGCCGGTCTTGGCGGCCAGATCCACGTCCTCTGGATCGGCGATGCCCTCAGCCACGATGTTGAC
>VFZS01000340.1 GCA_016871095.1 Acidobacteriota bacterium | reverse complement strand
TGTGCCTCTCGCAAACCCCGTGTGCGGCAGAACCTGCGCGGGCGGAAAGTGATCGCGGCTTGAAGGCATGTGGCAAGTCGGCTTCGAGACTGCGGCGGCCTGTCTTGCTCCGCCTGTGGCGCTCCAGATCTGCCGCTGGTGAGCGCACGGCGGCTCGATGCTCAAGCAGGCCCCAGTCGAGGCGTAGTTGTCCCCGACAGGGACTCGGATGGAGCCCTACGAAGTTCAGGCTGCGCGCCGTTCGTACCGGTGGTGGAGACCGCCAACCTGCGGAATGGCAATGACGCGCCCGATTTCCGGCCGCTGCACGGGCCGCGGTTCCGGCGTGTCCTTGGCCAGCAAGAGGTGCGTCCTGGATTGGTGATAATACGCCATGAACGGCTTCACATGCCGATACAGCGAGGCTTCGTTGAAGACGATCACGTGGTCCAGACACTCGCGGCGGAGGGTGCCGATCAGGCGTTCGATGTACGCTCGCTGCCAAGGAGATCGCGGGGCAGAAAGGACTTCCTTGATGCCCATATCCTTGACTGGCTTCGTGAAGTCATCGCCAAAGATGCGATCCCGATCGCGCAGAAGGTAGCGCGGGGCGGTTTCCCACGGAAACGCTTCACGGAGTTGCTGAGCGGTCCACTCCGCCGTCGGGTGAGCCGTGACGCCAAAATGCAGAATTCGCCGCCGCTCGTGGGCGAGGACCAGGAAGACGTAAAGGATCTGGAAGCGGAGGGTAGGCACCGTGAAGAAATCGACGGACACGAGGCTCTTGACGTGGTTCTCCAGGAAGGTTCGCCAGGTCTGCGACGGCGGCTTCCGGTGCCGGAGCATGTACTTGCCGACGCTGGTTTCCCCGATGTCGATGCCGAGCTTGAGCAGTTCACCGTGGATGCGGGGAGCGCCCCAGAGCGGGTTCTCTCGACTCATTGTGCGGATCAGATCCCGGACTTCGCGTGAGATGGCTGGCCTTCCGGCTTGACCGTGCCGGACCTTCCAGGTCCAGAACAGCCGGAAGCCCTGGCGGTGCCAGGCGATCACCGTCTCCGGCTTAACGATGACGAGGGCGGCGCGCCAATCGGCCCAAAGCCTGGACAGCCAGGCCCAGAGGAAGCGATCCGCGGCGGTCAGTTTCGGCCGCTTCACCGAGCGATGCAGGACGCCGAGTTGGTGCCGTAGCGCGAGGTTCTCCTGATGGAGTGCGGCTCGGGTTTTGAAGGCCGCCGACGCGGCGGCGGCCAACACGTGAAGTACGCTGAACGCCAGACAGGAGGATTTACGGAGGACACGCAGACTCCATGTTCTCATGCAGTTCGAGATTTGCGATAGGCACAATGGCACAACCGTCACCGGAAGTGCTTGCGTATGTTGCAGAAACGGCGACGAGTCGCAGCGGGAACGGGACCTCGGCGCGCGTTAACTACCGGGGATCTTCATTTCGGGCGGCGGAGTCTTGGCTCCTCAGGTAGGACTCGAACCTACAACCCTTCGGTTAACAGCCGAATTTCAAACTCTTTGCCAGTGTTTGCCTCTGTTTGCCTTGCCTTGCTCCTTTCTGCCTTGAGTTGCGGAATTCCAACAGATTACGGCTTGCCTGCGTTTGCCTCTCTTTGCATGGTCAGACAGTGCTGTTGTGTCCGGTTTCTGTCAAAGTTTTGGCAAAGCGCGGGGCGTAGCCAGATGTTCCAGGAGGGAGCACCATGTCTACTCAACTACTCATCCCTGAGGTCCAAGAGGTGCTGATCAGCAACCTGAGGACCCTGATTCAGGGAACCGAAACCCAGATTTCCAGCTTGAAGGCCGACCTAAAGGCCAGGAAGAAAGACCTCAAGCGCTGGCAGTCAAGCCTCGCGAAGGAGACCGGCGAGAAGCCCGTCAACGCCGTCCGGAAGCCGAAGATGGTCTCGGCATGAACAGGTCCAGTTCGTCTCATCCCCAAAAGAAAGCGCTGCTACCGCCGTCGCAAGTCCGTCGAGTACACCCAGACGGACCAGGCCGTGAGGAGAGGCGGCAAGCTCGCATACAACGGCATCCCAACGGGTTGGACCGCAACCGACTCTTGCTGCCAGGCCGGAAAGGAAGAAGAATGGACCGCCTGGCGAGAGGCGTCTAGCGGCTCTTCAAGAGAGGGTGACGCATGGAGAAGACCGAGAAGGGAGCATAACCATGCCCGTTCAGAGCCCTGGGCGGCAGGTCGCCGGGCAGCAAGTCGCGACGGTCTGCCACGCGTGCGGGGTGTCGAACCAACTCATCCGGCGCATCAACGAGCGGCGGCCCTCCGCGGGGCTGCCGCTCCGCACCTTCTACGCCTGCCAGCGCTGCAACCGGACGTTCTGCGAGGAGTGCTCGAATCTCGTTGCCGGCATCAGGGTCTGCATGAAGTGCTGCTCGCGCCCGGTGAGGAAGGTCCTGTACGGCTATGCCAGATCTTGATCCATTTGGCCCCGACCCGTTTCAGTTCGACCCGTTCTCGCCGGTCGCCGGCCAGCCGCTTCGACCGGGTGAGATCTTCACGATCACCGGCTCAGAAACGGGGCATCCACCTCTCATACGGCCCGTCGATTCGGGCCCTTCGGGGAATGTGCAGGTGTCGTTTGAGCTGCCGCCGGGCACTGCGGAGGACTTCGAGGTGGCGTACTTGCCATCGGCACCTTCATTCCTGGGCGGTGGGACCGCCGAGCCAACAGACACGGACACGGAGTTCTCGAAGCCCCCGGTCGACGATGCCTGGGTGGACCTTCACAAGCTCAACGCGTTCCACCCGCACGACCCCGATCCGCCTTCGTTAGGCGAGTTCCCGCCGCGACCCTACGATGCCTCGAAGACTGTGAGACGGTCTTGGAGACCGGCTCCGGTGCCTCGCCCAACGTCCCGGTGGACGCCACGGCAGGAACAGCCAGCTTGCCCGGTGTGTGGCGAGGCGATGGGGTTTGATTATCACTGCCAGCGCTGCAACGTGTGGTATTGCCCGGCATGCCTCCAGTGCCTGACCGACGGGTGCTGCACCAATCGGTCATGCCCGGCCTACGCAGAGCCCTGCGACCTGTGCGGCACGCCGATTCCGAGCGCGAATCTGAGCGGCCAGGACCCGGATGTGCGCTGCGACCGGTGCCGGCGCAAGGTATGTCAGCACTGCGGTTCCCTGACGCCACTCTCGGGCGGCTTCCCCCAAACCGGCTACGGCTATCTGTGCCTGGACTGCTTCGCACAGTGCGAGGAGGAGTTCAGCCAGCAGCCAGGGCAACAAGAACCAAAGGAGGCTTGACCATGGACCGGCCACCGGCCCGTAAGAACCAAGTGAAAGTTTTCCGCGCGAGGCTCCCCTATCAGCCGGAACCCGTTGTCGTGGTCCGCACGACGCAAACCCAGGTTCCCGGCGATTCCAGCGAATTCATCGACATCCCGGTGTGCCCCTGCGGAAAGGTGCTGCACCACATTCAAGAGGTGGTGGCGTTCTGCGCGGTCGGCGGGGAGGATGAACCGCTGTGCGAGAACTGCGCCTCAAACCGGTGCGACATCTGCGGAAAGAGTATCTGCCGCGAGCACAGGAGGAAACACGGCACCCGTCAATGCTGCGTCACCCACGGGTTCTGGCAACAGTTTGGCTTGGCCTTTCGCTCTGGGGAAGAACAAACCAAGTGAACATCTTTCAATCCTCGGAACTGGAGCGAAAGCTCAAGGCACTGGCGCAGGCTACCGGCTACTGGAACGATGAAGAGGTCCGGCAGCACATCGAGCTGGCGGTCCTCACGCAAGACGAGAGACAGATCAAGTTCTTCCGCGAACTCTTCGACGAGGTGCTTGCACAGGACGATTCGAACTACCACCTGATGCTGCCTGATCCCGATCCGGGCGAAGTCGATTTCGGTGAGGTCCTGCTCGGGACCCTCACCACCGGCGGCGAGGCCAGGGTGCCGGTCAACGAACTTCTGTACAACACGCTGGTCGTGGCGCCGCCGGGCGCGGGCAAGACCGTACTGCTGACGCAGCTCGTCCGCCAGCTCATTGCCCGCAACATCGCCGTTCATATCTTCGACACACAAAACGAGTACGCGGACGTGCTGGCACCCCTGTTCGGTGGCGATGTTCTGGAGTGCCTCGACGCGTCAGACTGCCGCTTCAACCCCAGCACGATCCCGCACCCGGACTGGGTGCTGAACATGATGTGCAACTACCTCCGGGAGGCCTTCTACTGGCAGGACCGCACGATAGAGCTCTTCCGGACCGTGTGTCTCTCGCTTTTCGAGAGCCACGACCACCTCACTCCCGTCATGTTCGCCGACGCCTACGCGCGAATTCCCGAGGGCAAAAAGCGCTGGCCGGAGTATGGCTCGCTGGGGCGCTTTGTGACCATGCTGCGCTGCCTGCCGACGTTCCAGTGCCTGCGTGGGGAATCGATCGAAGAGTCCACCGGGAAATCGCGCGTTTACAACCTCCGCTTTCTGGCGGAAGACGCGCGGCTTTTCCTCATCTCGCACATTGTCACCTTCCTGGCGATGGCCCGGGAGTACCGGCGCGACCGGCCGCTCGACCTGCTGCTGGTTTTTGACGAGCTCAGCCAGTTCTTCACCAAAGACACCTTGCGCCGCTACCAGGGTATTCTGGAGTCTTTCTACCTGAGGCTTCTTCGCAGCGACCGCAAATGGGGTATCGGCGCAATTCTGGCCGACCAGAACTATACCCTGATGCACGACGTCGCCAAGTCGAACTGCCAGATCAAGCTGGGGATGGACATGCGCGACGGCGCATCGCGGCGGCAGTTCGCCCTGGATCTCGGCCTGAACGCGGAACAGGAACGGTTCTTGGCGGAACTCTCCTATCAGCAGGACCGGCGGCGCGTGGTCGTGCAGCTTCGCCACTACCCGCATCCGTTCCTGATGAAGATTCCGAACTTCACCAAGCCGGAAGCGCTCAGCGAGGAGGAACTACGAAGGCGGCGACAGGAAACGCTTTCCCGTATGCAGTGGAGCCCGATTCCGGAGCGGCCGGAGCGGAGAGACAAGAACCGGGACCGCGACCTGATTACGCACGAAATGGAGACCTACCTGGGTGTCATTGCCAACAGCTGGTGGCTGAGCGCCACGCAGCACGACAGGCTTATGAAGGACTGGTCAGATTCGAAGGGCACCCGCGTTCGTGCGCTCCTCACGGAAGCCGGCCTGTTGGAGGAGCACCCGGTTAATCAGTTCAAGCCTGGGAGGAAGATCAAGATCCTGCTGCCGACCAGGGCCGGGTACGAGCTGCTCGATCGCCGGAGAATTGGCTACCGGACGCCACCAGGCAACGGCAGCATTGCGCATCGCTGGTGGCAGGACCGCATTGCGAAAGTGCTGCGGAAGGGCGGCTGGAAGACGGAGATCGAACAATCGCTGGGCACGAAGCGGGTGGATGTCGGTGCCGTCAACGACCTCGGGATGAAGGTGGCGTACGAAGTCCTCGTCGAAGGTCTGCAGAAGGAAGCCCTGAACTGGGAGAAGGATCTTGCCGATGGGTGGCACGATGTCGTCTACTGCGTGGATTCCGAGGAGACCCGCCAGAAGCTGGCCGCCCTCCTCCCGGACGGCCTCCCCAGCGTGAGCATCCGGCTCCTGAGCGAGTTCGTTTAGTTTCATTTTCAGGCGCGTTTTCTCTCTTCTCTTTGTTAAAATCAATTCCATCCTCTTGAATCTAAAGCTAATTCCTCTTGTGGGCCTTGGGTGCCCACTTTGCCTGCCTGCCCCGTCTCGAGGCGGCGCTCGCTATGCCGGCGTCGCCCCAAGGCGGCACAGGCGGCAGCCGCCCCACGCCAATCTTGGCTATGAGCGGCTGCCCGGCATGGCCGCTGCCAGCCAGGCAGTCCCGCTAACAAACTGGCCAGAATCAGATCTCCCCGAATCTCGATCGCAGCCATTCCCTGCAAAACTTCAGAGACCACGTCTCGTAGCACGAGCGGCAGAGCTCGAAGTCCTGGAACAGCTCCTCGACCATCTTGCCGCACTCCGTGCAGTTCATCTTCCCGACCGGTGGGCGTGCCTTCACGTCTATGACGATCACCCGATCCGGAAACCGCTTCGGGTCGAAGCAGTAGCGCATGTCTATTTCTTCGGCGCCACTGCTTTTATACTTTTCGCTTCTGGCGTGCGGATACCCTGCTCACGCCAGAACATGTCCGTCCCCCCTCGCTCCGTGAGCTTCATCTGAACGTGGGCCACCCCTCGTTGCTGGCCGAACATTTCCCTTCTCGATAAGCGCATAAAAGTGAGCCAGGTAGGGACACCAG
>VFZS01000339.1 GCA_016871095.1 Acidobacteriota bacterium | reverse complement strand
GAACGGCCCGCTTTATCCGGACATGACCCCCATCGAGCTGCTGTTGTTTTTTGGCGTGGCGCGGGGCTTGTCGGGCCAGCGATTGAGGGACCGCATCGACGCGGTGATCAGCCGCTGCGCTCTCGAGTCGGTGGTCGAGAAGAGCATTCGCAAGCTCTCCAAAGGCTACCGCCAGCGGGTGGGCATGGCCCAGGTGCTGCTGCACGAGCCTGACGTGCTGATCATGGACGAGCCTACGGCCGGCCTCGACCCCAACCAGATTCGCGAGGTCCGCCACACCATCCGCGAGCTGGCCCAGTCCAAGACGGTGCTGCTTTCCACCCACATCCTCCAGGAGGTCGAGGCGATGGCCGACCGCGTGATCTTCATCGACCGCGGGCGCATCGTCTTCGACGGCGCGCTGGCGGAGATGCGCGGATCTCACCCCTCGCTCGAGGCCGCCTTCCACGCCCTGACCGGCGAGAAGCCGCCCGCGCCCCCCGAAGGAGTCCCATGCGAAGGCGCGTGATCCGGGCGGTTTTCGGGCGCGAGGTGGCGGGCTACTTCTCCACGCCCACCGGCTACGTCTTCATCACGCTGTTCGTGTTCCTGTCCGCCATGGCGGCCTTCTGGCAGGAGCGCTTCTTCGCCGCCAACCTGGCCAACCTGGATCAGCTCAATCGCGTATTCCCCTACCTGCTGGTGTTCCTGGCGCCGGCCATTGCCATGGGCCTGTGGGCCGAGGAGCGCAAGCAGGGCACCGACGAGTTGCTGCTGACGCTGCCCGCGCGCGACTGGGAGTTGGTGCTGGGCAAGTATCTGGCGGCCGTGGCCATCTACACGGTGGCGCTGCTGTTCTCGCTGAGCCACGTGGTGGTGCTGTGCTGGCTGGGCAGCCCCGACGCGGGACTGATGCTATCCACCTACCTGGGCTACTGGCTGGCCGGGACGGCCCTGCTAGGCCTGGGCATGGTGGCCTCGCTTCTTACTGACAACCTCACCGTGGCCTTCATCTTGGGCACGGTATTGTGCGCAGTGCCGGTCTTCGTGCAGCACGCCGGAGTGATCCTGAGCGGCGGGGCGCGGCGGCTGGCCGAGCGCCTGTCGATGGTCGAGCAGTTGCGGGATCTCTCCTCCGGAGTGGTGACTGCCGGCGCGCTGGTCTACTTCGCGGCCTTCGGGGCGGCGATGTTCTACCTCAACGTGCTGCTGCTGGGCCGGAGGCGCTGGCGGAGCGGGCCGAAAGCCCCCCGCATGCGGCTGCACGCGGCGCTGCGGACGCTGGCGCTGATCGTGCTGGTTTCGAGCGCCACTCTCCTGGCGGGCAACCTGCGCCTGCGGCTGGACGTGACCGCCGAGCGCATCCACACGCTGTCGGCGGAGACCCGCCGCCTGCTGGCCGGCCTGGACCCGCGCCGCCCGGTGTTCATCTACGCCTACCTCAGCCCGGACGTTCCGCGCGCTTACCTCGATGCGCGCAACAACCTGGCGGGCATGCTGCGCGAGTTCGACGCCGTGGGCGGCGAGGCCGTCCACGCGCGCATCTACGAGACCGTGAAGTATTCCCCGGAAGCCCGCGAGGCCATGGAGCGCTACGGCATACGCTCCTATCGCGTCCCGGTCACCGAGGAAAGCACGCGCGTGCTCAACGAGATCTTCCTGGGGCTGGCCTTCACCTGCGGCTCGGAGGAATTCGTGATTCCCTTCTTCGACCGCGGGCTGCCGGTGGAGTACGAACTGATGCGCTCCATCCGCGTGGTGTCGCGGGCCCAGCGCAAGAAGGCAGGCGTGCTCACCACCGGCGCGCGGTTGTTCGGCGGATTCGATTTCCAGAACAAGACGCAGACGCCGGAGTGGTCCATCGTGGCGGAGCTGCGCAAGCAGTACGAGGTGGTGCAGACGCCCCCGGACGCCGACTACCCGCAAGACCTGGACGCTCTGCTGGTGACCCTGCCCTGGACCCTCACCGCTCCGCAACTCGAGCGCCTGACGGCCTGGGTGAAGCGTGGCCACCCCGCCCTGGTGCTGCTCGACCCCATGCCGGGCTTCGACCTCAATCTGTCGCCCAACGAGATCCAGCAGGCGGGGCCGTTCAACTTCCCCGCGCAGGGTGCCGCGCCCAAGACGGATATTCGCCCGCTGCTGGAGGCGCTGGGCGTGACCTGGCAAAGCAACCGCATCGCCTGGGATAACTACAACCCGCATCCGCAACTGAAGACCCTCCCCAAGGAGTTCGTCTTCGTGGGCCGCGGTTTCAATCAGAAAGCGGCCATCACGGCGGGGCTACAGGAAGTGGTGCTGCTGTATCCGGGCGTGCTGAAGGGACGCGGCGGCGTCCAGTTCACGCCGCTGCTCGAAACCACGCCGGAGTCCGGCACGGTCAAGTGGGAAGACCTGGTGCAGCGCTCGCTGTTCGGCATCGCGGTCAACCAGGGCCTTCAGCACCTGCCGCTGAACGAGACACAGGTGCTGGCGGCGCGCGTGCAGCGCAAGGGCGCCGAACCGGTGAACGCGGTCGTGGTGGCGGACGTGGACCTGATGGGCGAGCAGTTCTTCGAACTGCGGCGCCGGGGCATCGAGGGCCTGCACTTCGACAACGTCACTTTCCTGCTGAACGCGGTGGACGAGCTGGCCGGGGATTCTTCGTTCATCGCGCTGCGCAAGCGGCGGCCGCGGCACCGCACGCTGGAGGCGGTCGAGGACCGCACCAAGACCTACGAGGCGCGACGGCTGCGTGAGACCCTGCTGGCCGAGGGCAACGCCGAGCAGCGCCTCAAGGAAGCCCAGGCGCGCCTGGACCGCGCCGTGCGCGAGATCCAGCAGCGCGGCGACCTGGACGCGCAGACCCGGCAGATCATGATCTCCAACGTGCAATCGGTGGAGAACCGCCGCCTGACGGTGGCCCGCGCCAACATCGAGGACGAAAAGCAGCGGCAGATCGAAGGCGCCCGCGCCGAGATGGAGGGGGCCATCCGGGCCATCCAGAACGCCATCAAGCTGCTGGCGGTCCTGCTGCCGCCGGCGCCGGCCTTCGTGATCTTCCTGCTGGTCTCGTTGCGGCGGCTGCGGCGCGAGCGCATCGGGGTGCCGGTGGACCGGCTCACGGGGGGCAACTGATGCGGGAGCCGGTCAAGACGGGGCTGTTCGCGGCGGCCGCCTTGGCCCTGGCGGTGGTGGCCGCGCTGGTCGAGCCGGAGAGCGCCACTCCGGGTATCATGAGCGACCAGGGCGAGGCTTTCTACCCCGGCTTCACTGATCCGCAAGCGCCCCGCTCCATCGAGGTCATCGACTACGATGAGGCCACCGCCACGGCGCGGCCCTTCAAGGTGCAGTTCCAGCGCGGCCGCTGGCTGATCAGCACCCACCACAACTATCCCGTGGACGCGGGCGAGCGCATGGCCAAGGCCAGCGCCGCGCTGATCGACCTCAAGAAGGATCTGGTCCGCTCGGATTCGCCCGCCGACCACGCGCAGTTCGGAGTCGTGGATCCCCTGGACCAGAAGGTCACCGGCCTGGCGGGGCGCGGCAAGCGCGTCACACTGCGCGGCGCCAAGGGCGAGGTGCTGGCCGATTACGTCTTCGGCAAGCCGGTCGAGGGCAAGCCCGGCCAGCGCTATGTGCGCGTGCCCGGCGGCAAGCGCACCTACGCCGTCAAGACCGAGGCCGATCCCTCGGCGCGTTTTGGCGACTGGGTGGACCCGGGCCTGTTGCGCATCGCCGCTTCCTCCATCCGCAGGGTCACCATCAACAACTACTCGATCGACGAGACGCTGGGCCGCCTGAGCAATGTCGAGACCCTGGTCCTGACCCAGGAGAAGGACCAGTGGAAGCTGGCCGGCGCCGAGAAGTTCAACCTGGCGCCGGTGAAGGCCCTGACGGCGGCGCTGGATGGCCTGAAGCCCGTGGACGCGCGGCCCAAACCCGCGGAAATGGCCGAGGACCTCCGGAAGGGCCAGATGCGGCTGTCGATCGAGACCGCCATGGCGCTGCGCCAGAACGGGTTCTTCCTGGTGCAGGGGGGCCGGCTGCTGGCCAAGGAGGGCGAGGTGCAGGTGGAGACCGCCGACGGGCTGGTCTACTCGCTGCGCTTCGGCGAGGTGGCCACCAGCGGCACCGAGGGCAAGCCCGCCTCGGCGGGCGGGGAGAACCGGTACCTCTTCGCCACCGCCGGCTTCGACGCCGCGCGCGCGGCCAAGTACGGCGGCGACGCCGCGGCAGGCCAGCGCCGCGCCGACGAGCTCAACCGCCGCTTTGCCGACTGGTTCTACGTCCTCAGCGGCGCCGACTTCCAGAAGCTCCGCCTCCGCCGCAAAGACCTCTAACCGGAGTGGGGACAGCCCGCGTGTTTCCGCTGAAGCGGGGATAGGCTACGCTGTCCCCCCGGCGTCAAGTGGAATAGGCATTCTTGCCTGTGGCGAAAACAGGCCTGGAGGCCTATTCCACTGCGCTTGCGGGATAATGCACTCCATGGCTACGCATCTGATCCGCAGGAGCGCACTCGGCCTGTTCGCACTGGCGCTGGGCTGCCAGGCGGCGGGCAAAGCTCAGGTCCAGGGTGAGCTGAAGCGCTGGCACCGCGTCACTCTGACCTTCGACGGCCCCACAACCTCCGAGGACGCCACTCCGAACCCGTTCCGCAACTTCCGCCTCAACGTCACCTTCACTCACCCGCGAAGCGGTAAGTCGCTGACCGTCCCCGGCTTCTACGCCGCCGACGGCAACTCCGCCGAGACCTCCGCCACCTCCGGTAACAAGTGGCGCGCGCACTTCACGCCCCTTGAAGCGGGCGACTGGAAGTACATCGCCTCCTTCCGCACCGGTGAGGACGCCGCCTTGAGCGCGGACCCGCAGGCCGGCTCACCCACGGCATTCGACGGCGTTTCCGGGACGTTCCGCATCGCGGCGACCGACAAGAAGGGCGCCGATCACCGCGCCAAGGGCCTGCTCGAATACGTAGGACAGCATCACCTGCGCTTCGCCGGCAACGGGGAGCACTACCTCAAGGGCGGCGCCGACAGCCCCGAGAACTTCCTGGCCTACCACGAGTTCGACGACACCTATGACCTGGACGCCGACTCGGGCAGCTACCGAGAAGTGGGAATCTTCATCCACAAGTACGAGCCCCACGTTAAGGACTGGCGGCCCGGCGACCCCGCCTGGAAGGGCGGCAAAGGCAAGGGCATCATCGGAGCGCTGAACTACCTGGCGGGCAAGGGCGTGAACAGCGTCTACTTCCTCACTTACAACCTGGACGGCGGCGACGGCCGCGACACCTGGATGTGGACCGGCCCCCAGGTCCGCGACCGCTTCGACGCGAGCAAGCTCGATCAATGGGAGATCGTCTTCGCGCACATGGACCGCCTGGGGATCATGCTCCACGTGGTCACCCAGGAGACCGAGAACGACCGCAAACTGGGCGGCGGCCCCGGCTTGAACCCGGTGCGCCGGCTTCACTACCGCGAGCTGTGCGCGCGCTTCTCGCATCATCTGGCGCTCGTCTGGAACCTGGGCGAGGAGAACAACACTCCCGACCAGGACCGCCAGGAGATCGCCCGCTACATACGCGGCCTGGACGCTTACCGCCACCCCATCACCGTCCACACCCACAACAACAAGCAGCTTTCCTTCTATGACGGGCTCTTCGGCGACCCGAACTTCGAGGTCACCTCCATCCAGGGCGCCATGCGCAACTACCACCGCGACGCCGTGGTTCTGAGGAAGCGCTCCGCCGAAACCGGCCGCAAGTGGGCCATTTTCGGCGACGAGCAGCCGCCGGCCAGCACCGGCGTGATGCCCGATGCCAATGACCCCAACCACGACGAGCCGCGCATCCAGGCCCTGTGGGGCAACCTGATGGGAGGCGGCAGCGGCGTCGAGTGGTACTTCGGCTTCTCCTACCCGCACATGGACATAAACCTGGAGGATTTCCGCTCGCGGGACCGCATGTGGGACCAGACCCGCTACGCGCTCGAGTTCTTCCGCCGGTATTTGCCCTTCTGGGAGATGGAGCCGGCCGACGAACTGGCCTCGGGCGCCAAGGACGCGCGCGTGCTGACCCGCGACGATCAGATCTACGCAGTGCAGCTTCCGGCGGGCGGCGAAGCCACGCTCAAGCTCGGCAGCGGCGCCTACACGGTGCAGTGGTACAACCCGCGCGCGGGCGGCGCGCTTCAGGCGGGTACCGTCCGCCAGGTGCAGGGGCCGGGGGTGAAATCCATCGGCCCGCCGCCCGCCGAGCCGGACAAGGACTGGGTGGCGCTGGTCAAACGCTAACCGCGCGCCGCGCC
>VFZS01000338.1 GCA_016871095.1 Acidobacteriota bacterium | reverse complement strand
AGGAGTTTACCCGCGGCCTCATCCGCAGCGTCGAGCGCATGACCTACACGGACGTGCATCGGGTGCTGGAAGGCGACGGCGCGGCGCGCGAGCGCTACGCTCATCTGGAGGATCGCTTCGCGCTGATGCGCGAGTTGGCGCTCATTCTCAACCGCAAGCGCCGCCGCCGCGGCTCGATCGACTTCGACCTGCCCGAGCCGCTCCTCGAGTTCGACCAGTGGGGGGAGATGACCGGCGTCACCCGCGCCCCGCGCAACATCGCCCACCGCATCATCGAGGAGTTCATGCTGGCGGCCAACGAGGCCGTGGCCGCCCACCTGGAACAGGCGGAGGTCCCCTCCATCTACCGCATCCACGAGCCTCCGGAGCCGCAGCGGGTACTCGAATTCGAGGAACTGGCGGCCCACTTTGGTCATTCGTTAGGCATAGGCCCCATCCCGGTGAAGCGCTTCCCGGTGACCGACCGCCGCCGCGACGGCGGCAAGACGCGCCAGGACGTCGTGCTGCCCGAAGCCGGTCTGCGCGTCACCCCGCGCCACTACCAGAAGCTGATCGACAAGCTCGAAGGGCGGCCCGAGGAGCGCATCTTGAGCTACCTGATGCTGCGCTCGCTCATGCAGGCGCGCTACAGCGCCGACAACACCGGCCACTTCGCCCTGGCCGCCAAGACCTACACGCATTTCACCTCTCCCATCCGCCGCTACCCGGACCTGATGGTGCACCGCGCGCTGCTGGGCGAGGCGCACGGGTTGCCGCTGGACGCCGTGTCCGAGGAGTCCTCCCTCACCGAGCGCCGCGCCGCCGAGGCCGAGCGCGAGCTGGTGGAGTGGAAGAAGGTCAAGTACATGAGCCAGCGCCTGGGCGACGAGTTCCCCGCCCTCATCATCAGCACCCAGCCCTTCGGCTTCTTCGCCGAGTTGCAGGACCTGTTCGTCGAGGGCCTGGTGCCCATGGACACCCTGCCCGGCGACCGCTTCGGATACCAGGAGAATACCCGCCAGATCGTGGGCCAGCGCACGCGGCGGACCTTCTCCATCGGCGACGAGGTCACCGTCCGCCTGGACCGCGCCGACACCGTCGAACGCAAGCTCCGCTTCTCGCTGGCGTAACGGGGACAGACGGAACGTTCCCCGAGATGGGGAACGTTCCGTCTGTCCCCGAGTTAGAATGAGCGCATATGGCATCGCGCCCTAGTTGGGACGAGTACTTCATGGGCCTGGCCGAGGAGGTGGCCAAGCGCGCCACCTGCGATCGCGGCCGGGCCGGCTGCATCATCGTCAAGGAGAAGCGGATTATGGCCACCGGCTACGTCGGCTCGCCGCCCGGGCTGCCGCACTGCGACGAGGTGGGCCACCTGCTGCGCCGGGTCATTGACGAGGACGGCGCCGAGCGCCAGCACTGCGTCCGCACCACGCACGCCGAGCAGAACGCCATCTGCCAGGCGGCGCGCTACGGCATCGCGCTGGAAGGCGCCACGCTCTACTGCAAGATGGAGCCGTGCCGGGTGTGCGCCATGCTCATCATCAGCGTGGGCATCCGCCGGGTGGTGGCGCGCCGCCGCTACCACGCCGCGCAGGACACCCGCGAGATGTTCCGCCAGGCCGGCATCGAGCTGGCCGTTCTGGAAGACGCGGTCGAGCAGTACGACAGCCAGTAGGGCGAGCCGGCGTCAGCCTTCCTTCACCAGCTCGAAGCCCATCAGGCGGCTCATCTGCCGTAGCGAGGCGGTGTAGTCGCCGTAGACCACCACGCGGTGCAGCCCGCCGGTGAAGTTCTCCAGCAGCTTGCGCGCGTCCCCTACGCGGGTGCGGAACTTGGTGCGGCAGCCGCGGTCGTAATCCACGTTGCCCAAAACCTCGCCGGTCGAGTACACGAACTTCTTCGGGTTGAGGAACTTCCCCACCGTCACCGTGTCGCCGATGGGCACCAGCACCTGCATCGAGACGCCCTTGTTGTCCTCCATGTGCGAGCGGAGGATGTAGGGCGACGCGGGCCCGCCCAGCCCCTGCATGGCCGTGGCCGATACGCAGTGCGCGTGGATGATCTCGTTGCGGCTGGTGTCGAAGACCGGGTCGGTGACGAAGCCGGGCTTGCCGGTGAAGGAGGTCAGCAGCAACTGGCTGACAGTCGAGAGCAGGTCGGCCTCGCAAACGCCGTAGAAGCCCGCGTCGTTGAGCTTGGACCAGGCCACGCACGGATAGGCGGGCAGGTCGCCGCGGCGGAATCCGCCCAGGCAGTCGATGGTGATGGCGTTGGCCTTCTGGTCCTTGAGCAGGTTGACCATGGCCAGGTAGAAGCGCAGTGCGCTCTGTATGTCCTGGCGCGACGGCTCGATCACCTTCAGCGCGCCGCGGGTGAACTCCTCCGCGGCCTTGGCGGCCTGTGCGGCGTCCGCGGCTTCGTAGGCGGCTTTCACCACCTGGTAGCCCGGGTACTCGATGGCCGTGCCGTAGTAGTTCGTGAACGCCTCGGCGGCCGGGCCGCGCTGGGTGCTCGGACCCACCACCAGGATCTTGCTCCGCCGCAGGTGGTGGATGGTGTAAAAGATGCGCATGTAGGGGTCCAGGTCGCCGTACTCGCTGGAGACGATCAGGTCGGCTCGCTTGCCGCCCTGCACCCAGTTGGTCACATCCACGTAGGACCACCCCGAGTAGGGCCGCGAAAACAGCAGCGTGGGCTGCTGGATCTCGCGCAGCACCTTCAGCATGCCGCCGGTGCCCGAGGTGAGGTCGATGATCAGCACCGCGTCCACATCGCCGAGGCCTTTGACGCAGGCCTGGGCATCCTCCGGGGTGCGGACCAGTTCGCCGCCGGTGAAGCTGACCAGGCCCGGATGCTTGCGTTCCAGCTCCGCCAGGCGCGCTTCGACTTCGGCCTTCTCCTGCTGAACATCCAGCGTGGGCTTGGGCCAGCTTGGCACGGGTACAGCCAGGTAGATCTTCTTCACCTGGGCGGGCGCGGCCCAGGGCATGGATGAGGGACTGGCCGCGGCGGCCGGCAGCCACGCGCTCAGCGCGCCCAGCGACAGTCCAAATTCACGGCGGGTCACAGGCAGCATCTTCTCAGCCATGACCGCGATTATACCCCGCCGGGAAGAAGGCGCCCGCTCGCGCCGCGCGGCTTCATCCTCGCTACAATTGCCCTAGCATGTGTTGCCATGATCTGAACCGCCGGGATTTCGTGGGACTGGCCGCGGGCGCGGGCCTGTTGCCGGGCCTCTCAATCGGACCGGCCCGCGCCGCCGAGTGGGCCGCGGACCTGTGGGATCCCGAGCGCCCCTTCCTCAAGCTGGGCCGCCCGCTCAAAGTGCAGCCCGTGTTGATGTACTCGCTGCCCAAGCGCAGGGAGCAGACCTCCTGGAAATCCTGGGGCGGCATCCAGACGCAGGAGTCCGCCGCGGCGGAGGTGAACCGCATCACCGAGGAGTTGAAAGCTCTCTCCACGCAGGCGGAGTTCGCCCTCGAGCCGCTGCCGGTGGTCAAGGTCACCAGCGTGGAGGAAGCCGCCCGCGCGCGGAACCCGCAAGCGGACGTGACCATCATCTACCCTGCCACCGGTTCGGGGGCCATGCTGAGAGCCGCCATCCCGGAGCAGGGCGACGCCATCATCTTCGTGCGTAAGCGCTCCGGTCCGGTCTACTACTGGTACGAGGCGCTCAGCGTCCGCTATCTGCGGCCGGACCGCCCGCAGCCGGCGCCCGCCAATCCGGCCGAGGCGCCGCGCCTGTCGGTGCATGACGTGGTGGTGGACGAACGCGCCGAGCTTGAGTGGCGCCTGCGCGCGCTGTTCGGCGCGCGGAACTTTCTGGGCGCGCGCGTGCTGGCCCTGGGCGGAGCGCAGGGCAAGTACGCGGCGGAGGCCCCGCGCGTGGCGCGTGAGCGCTTCAAGCTGGACATCGTCGAGACCAACTACGACGATGCTGCCCCCCGTATACGGGCCGCTCTGGCCGACCGGGCCCGCATGGCGCGGGCCGAGCAATGGGCCAGGCGCTATCTCAGCCTGCCCAAGACCACGCTGGAGACGGACCGCAAGTTCGTGGTGAACGCCTTCGTGCTTTACGGCGTCTTCAAGGAGCTGATCCAGGAAAGCGGCGCCGCGGCGTTCACCATCAACCGGTGCATGGGGACCATCCTGCCCATCGCCGAGACCACGGCGTGCCTCACGCTCAGCTTGTTGAACGACGAGGGCCTCCCCGCGTTCTGCGAAGCGGATTTCGTCATCGTTCCCGCGGGCGTGCTGCTGCGCTACATCTCGGGCAAGCCGGTGTTCCTGCATAACTCGACCTTCCCGCACAACGCGGTGGTGACCTGCGCGCATTGCACCGGGCCGCGCCGCATGAACGCGGCGCGCTACGAGCCGGTGCGGGTGCTCACCCACTACGAGTCCGAGTACGGCGCCGCTCCCAAGGTGGAGATTCCTCCCGGCCAGCAGGTGAGCTTCATTAACCCCGAGTACGCCACCTGCCGCTGGGCGGGCATGCGGGGAACGGTGGAGAGCAACCCGTTCTACGAGATCTGCCGCTCCCAGCAGGACGTGCGCATCCACGGTAACTGGAAGAAGCTGCTCAGCGAGGTGAGGGACTCCCACTGGGTCATGGTCTACGGCGACTACCTGAAGGAAATCGGCTACGCCGCGCCGCGCATCGGCGTGACGTGGGAGAACTTCAGCGACGCGCAGACGCCGACAAGCTGAAGCTTGTCCCACGTGGGGCATGCTTCAGCTTGCCGGCCAGCTCATTCCCCGGCCTCAGCCGGTCTTGCCCTTGAGGCCGCGCTTCTCGAGCAGCGGCTCGACTGAAGGCTCGCGGCCCCGGAAGCGCTTGTACATCTCCATGGCGTCCTCCGTGCCGCCTTTCTCCAGGATGTTCTGGCGGAAGGACCGGGCCGTGGCCGGGTCAAACAGCCCTTTCTCCTTGAAGGCCTGGAAGGCGTCGGTATCCAGCACCTCGCTCCAGATGTAACTGTAGTAACCAGCCGAGTAGCCGCCGGCGAAGATGTGCTGGAAGTAAGGGCTGCGGTAACGCGGGGGTATCTCCGGGATCAGCCGGATCTTATCCAGCGCGGCTTTCTCGAAGGCGATCACGTCCTGGGGCTGCTCCGCGGAGAGAACGTGCCAGTCCATGTCCAGGAGAGAGGCCGCCAGGTACTCAACCGTGATGAAACCCTGGTTGAACTTCTCGGCGTTCTTGATCTTCTTGATCAGCTCGTCCGGGATGGGCGCTCCGGTCTGGTAGTGCCGGGCGTAGACCTTGAGCACTTCCGGCTCCATGGCCCAGTGCTCCATGATCTGGGAGGGCAGCTCGACGAAGTCCTGCGGAACGCGGGCCAGGCCGGTGTAGCGTATGCGCGACAGCAGTGAGTGCAGGCCGTGTCCCAGCTCGTGGAAGAGGGTCTCGACCTCCTCGAGGCGCAGCAGGGCGGGCTGGTCCGCGGTGGGCCGGGTGAAGTTGCAGACGTTGACCACGATGGGGCGTATGTCCTTGCCATCCTTGATGCGCTGCTGGCGGTAGCGGCCCGACCAGGCCCCGCCGCGCTTTCCGGGCCGGGGATGGAAGTCCGCCAGGAAGACGCCCAGATGCGAGCCATCCGCATCGCGGACCTCGAAGGTGCGCACCTCGGGGTGGTACTTGGGAATATCCTGGCGCTCGATGAACTTCAGCCCGTAAAGCCGGTTGGCGACGTAGAAGGCCCCCTCCCAGACGCGCTGGAGCGGGAAGTACTGCCGCAGTTGGTCTTCGTCGAGCTGGTAGCGCGCCTGCTTCACCTTCTCGGCGTAGTAGCGCCAGTCCGCGGGAGCGATCTTGAAACTCTGTCCCTGCTGCTTGACCATAGCCTGGAGCGCTTCCCGCTCCTGCCGGGCCACGTTCAAAGCCGGATCCCACAGCTTGTTCAGCAGGCCGTAGACGCCCTCCGGATTCTTGGCCATGCGCTCTTCCAGGACGAAGTGCGCGTGCGAGGCGTAGCCCAGGATCCTGGCGCGCTGGGCCCGCAAAGCGGCGAGGCGGGCCACAATCTGCTTGTTGTCCTGCGGGTTGTTGTTGTCTCCGCGCTGGAGGTATGCGTGGAGAATCTGGCGGCGCAGCTCCCGGTTGTCGGCGTACGAGAGGAAGGGCCAGATGCTGGGGGCGTGGAGCGTGAACACCCACTTGCCCGCCAGCCCGGCGGCCTTGGCCGCCTCCGCCGCGCCCGCCACCACGCCGGGCGGCAGGCCCGCCAGGTCCGCCTGGTTGTCGATCACCAGCCGGTAGGCGTTGGTTTCTTTGAGCAGGTTGTCGCCGAACCGGATCG
>VFZS01000337.1 GCA_016871095.1 Acidobacteriota bacterium | reverse complement strand
AGGTGGACCTTCACCGTGCCGGGCCGGATGCCCAATTCCGATCCGATCTCGCGGTTCTTCAAACCCTGCGCGACCAGTTCCAGCACCTGGCGTTCCCGGGCGGTCAGCGCCGGTCCGCCGGCCCGCGCGGAGCGGGTACGCTCCTGGCCGGAGTCCTCCTCCATCCAGGTAGCTCCCCCAGCCACCGCCCGAAGGCAGGCTAGTAAGGTATCCAAGGAGGCGGACTTACGGAGGATCCCCCTGGCGCCGGCCTGAAGGAAACCCAGGGCTTCCGCTTCGGTGACCGAAATGCCCCACACCACCGCCCCGGTGTCCGGGTGCGAGGTGCGTAGCACGCTCAGAGTCTCCAGCAATGCCTGCGCGCCAAAGGACTTGTCTAGGATGAGCACATCGGGGGAACGGCCCGCCAGGAGCTGCACGGTACCGGCCGGGGAATCCGCCGCTCCCGCGAATTCCAGGTCGGCGCAGCCATCGACCACGCTACGCAAGCCCTCGGAGGTCACCGGCTGGCTTTCACAAACCATCACGCTCTTTCTGGCGTTCATATCCATGGCTCTAGCGGCGCCGGTCTGCACACCCGGACCCTTCGATAGAAGCCTATCGGCACGCCGTCAAAAACCTTTAGACATGTGACCGGGGGCGGTCCGCTGCAAGCTCGGCCACACCCGCCCGATACGTAGCATGAGGCGCCTCCGGAGGAGTGCTGCGGCCACCCGCAATGTCCCAGTGGAAGTCTAGCTTGTCGAAAGGTGCTGCCGGCCCGCTGGTGATCTGCCCGGACGCCGGCATGGCGGCTGAGTTGGCGGCACTGCTGGCGCGCCGGCTGCCCGGGCCGTCCCCGACGGTGCTGAAGACGTACCCGTCCACCGGGGTGCTGGCGCACATGCTGAACAGTACCGGGACGCAACTGTGCTTCCTGGATGCCGCCACCAACCGCGAGGTGGCCTTCCAGCTTCTTTCGGAGCTCGGGGAACTGAACTCCGGTGTGGTGGTTGTGGCCTTGCTCGCGGGCAACGATCCCGATGTGATTCTGCGGTGCCTGCGGCAGGGCGCCAGCGAGTTTCTCATCCGCCCCTTCACCCCGGATCAACTGCAGGCCGCGCTCCAGAAACTGTCGCGGCTGCGCCCGGTCACCCGTCCGGCCGCAGCCAGCCAGTGCCGCCTGTACTGCCTGATGCCCGCCAAGGGCGCCTGCGGCGCCACGACCCTGGCCTGCAACCTGGCGTTCCACCTCCCGCGCTTTGCTCCCGGCAGGCTGCTGCTGGCGGACATGGATCCGCTGACCGGCACGCTGGCATTCCTGCTGAAACTGAAATCCAGCTACAGCTTTCTGGATGCGCTGACCCGAGCCGCTAACCTGGACGCGGACCTGTGGAAGTCCCTCGTCACCCCCTGCCAGGGGGTGGAAGTGCTGCTATCGCCGGAGAATCCCGCCGACGCCATCGCCGAAACGGGCGATCCCTCCCCGCTGCTGCGCTTCATCCGGCAACTCTACAAGTCCATGGTGTTGGATGTCGGAGGGGCCTACGGCGACTGGAATCTGGCCCTGGCGGACCAATCCGACGAGGTCGTGCTCGTTACCACCAACGAGCTGCCGGCGCTGCACGCCACCCAGCGGGCACTGGCCTATCTGGAGGCTAACGGAATCGCGCACTCCAAGATCCGCCTGGTGGTGGACCGCTTCCGGCCGGGTCTCGGCCTGCCCCAGGATCAGATTGAAACCGCCCTGCACTCGGAGGTCTTTCAGGCCTTGCCCAGCGACAATGAGGCCATCCAGAAAGCGCTGCTGGAAGGCAAGCCCGCACTGCCGGGCACCAAGTTCGCCAAGAGCGTGGCCACCCTCGCGGAGAAGCTGGCCCAGAACGACGGCTCCCCGAAGAGAGCGCCTTCGGCGGGCCGGTTCAACAGCCTGGTTCGTTGAGCACCCGCCGCCAGGGACTACACCGCGCCGCCGCATAGGCGGCCCGCTGGCGCAGTCCGCACCTTAGAACTCCTCTTCGTCCTTCTTCTTGCCCTTGGCTTTCCGGCGCAGAATGATGATCACGACCAGAACCACGGCCAGGATCGCGGAAATCAACCGAATGGTGTCTTGGGTCTCCATACGAGCCTTCGCACTATTATCCTTCACGCCCGGCTGGGGCGCGCGCTGCAACCCGAAACATTATACCGGAGGGCGTGGCCGTCAGTGCGGGCGGATCGAACGGAACGCAAACCCGGAGCGGAGCACCCGCCCGTCGGCTCCCACTTCGGCCGCCACCGAGAACCTCCCCGAGCGAGGCTCGCCGAAGCGCAGATCCGACATTTCCACCCTCAGGCCCTGCTCGGGCTCCTCCAGCGGAATGAAACGCCGCAGCGGAAAGCGGGCAAAGCGCCGGAAGATGTCGAAATCCCGGGTCTGCCGCGCCGCCTCCCAGGCGGCTGCTGCAGCGGGCGTGGGTTCCGCCTTGAAGAGAACCCGTCCGGCGGCCGGATCGAACTCACCGCGCAGGTCCACGCTGTGAATCGAATAGAAGGACGGCGTCTCCACGATTCCTCTCCACAGCCACGGGCTGGCCCGGGTGGGCAGCGCCGCCACCCTCACCGGGGCCTCGCCCTGGTACAGCCGGGATTCCAGCACCGCGACCGCCCGATCGTGCCGCACCCAGCGCCAGAAACCCAGGCCGGCGAAGAACACCAGGGCGAGGATGGCCAGTCCGCGTCCTGAGCCGGGCCGCGCTCCTATCTCGGCGCTGACCAGCCGCCCCAGCAGCGGGGCGAAAGCCGCCACCAGCAACACCGCCCACAACCACAGGTCGTACAGGCTGAACAGGTCCAGGTAGTACCAGCGCTCCGAGAAGGGCAGGAAGGGGCGCACGCCGTAGCTGTTGGTCCAGTCGATGGCGACGTGCGAGGCCACTCCGATCATCGCCAGCGCCCAGGCACGGCCCCAGCGGAACTTGCGCCAAGCCCCCAGCGAGGCCGCCAGCAGCGGCAGCAGGGCGGTCAGCGGCAGCATCGCCAGCGAGTGGGTGACATGCCGGTGGTAGTGCAGATAGGTGGCGGCGCCCCACAGGTTGGTCACGATGTCGATGTCGGGCGTGATCGCGGCCAGCGTCACCACCAGCGCCCCCCGCGGGCACCAGTGCTTCAGGCCCGTGCGGCCCAGCGCGACGCCGGTGAGCGCGTGGGTCAGCGGTTCCATGGTGCTCGCTCTCGCGGGTCGACGTCTGCGAACTCCGGCGGCGTCAGGATGGTGAGGGCGTCGGGCACTATCTCGACGCTGGCGGGCAGCCGCCCGGCGTACTCCCCGTCCACCTGGATGTAGACGGGTCTGTCATCGATGGGGTGATAGCAGATGCGCGTGGCGCGAAGCACGGTGATTCCCTTGATGCGAGGCAGCCAGCCGCCCACCACCGCCGGAAGGTACTTGGCGTAATAGCGAAAGGTCGAGCGGCCCTCGAACAACACCACGCCGAAATCGTTCTCCACTAGCGAAGCGTGCCGCGCGATCTCCAGATACCCCGCGTAGTTGCGCGTGCGGCTCGACAGGCCGAATGAGCAGCGGAAGCGCCGGCCGTCCACTTCTGCGTCGAATTCCTCCGGCCGCCGGAACACCTGCCGCAGCGAGCCGGTCCAGTAGGCCAGTTGCCCCAGGCGGCTCTTCAGACCCAGGTTCAGGTGGTAGACGATATGCCCGTCGAAACCCACACCCGCCATCAGCAGGAAGTGGCGGGAGCGGGTTAACCCGTCCATGCGCAGCAGCCCCACGGCGATGCGTCGAGGGACGCACTCGGGGATGCGCCGGGCCACCTTGAGCGCGTTGCAGCCCAGGCCCAGTTCCCGGCCCAACACATTGGCCGTGCCGGCCGGCAGCGTGCCTAGCGGGACCTGGGTTCCGATCACACCGCCGGCTACCTCGTTGAGCGTGCCGTCGCCGCCCAGGGCCAGGATCAGGTCCGCGCCCGCCTCGATGCTCTGCCGGGCCACTTCCGCGGCGGTTCCGGGACCCGGCGTCGGCACCGCGTGGATGCGGTAGCCGTGCGCCTCCAGCGCGGCCACCACCTGCCGTACCCGCCCCTGGCGGCGCCCGCGCAACGCCCCGGCGCAGGGGTTGTAGATGACAGTGATGTTTTGAAAGCTGCCTATCCTGACAATTATAATAGACCGCGATGGCCGAGCACATCGCCGCGCAGATCGAGAAGCTGTGCCGCACCCTGCGCCGTCACGAGCACCTCTACTACGTCCTGGACCAGCCCGAGATCAGCGACGCCGAGTACGACGAGCTGATGAACCGGCTGCGCGAGCTGGAGGCGCGCCATCCCGAGCTGGTTACGCCCGATTCGCCCACCCAGCGTGTGGGCGGCAAACCCCGTGAGGGATTCGTCAAGGTGGCGCACAGCTCCCCCATGCTGAGCCTGGACAACGCCCTCAACGAAGGCGAGCTGCGCGACTTCGACCGGCGGGTGCGCCAACTGCTGGGCGGGGCGCCGTTCCGCTACGTGGCCGAGCTTAAGCTGGACGGGCTCTCGATGGCGGTGCGCTACCGGCAGGGGATCCTGGCGCAGGCCATCACGCGCGGCGACGGCGAGGTGGGCGAAGAGGTCACCGAAAATGCCCGCGCCATCCGTTCGCTGCCCTTGCGGGTGGCCGACGGCCCCGCCGAGTTCGAGGTGCGCGGTGAGGCCATCCTGAACCGCCGCGCCTTCGAGCGCCTCAATCTGGAGCGCGACGCGCAGGGCCAGCCGCGCTTCGCCAACCCGCGCAACGCCGCGGCCGGCTCGATTCGCGTGCTCGACCCCTCCATCACCGCCTCGCGCCGCCTGGACTACTTCTCCTACTTCCTCCTGGTGGACGGGCAGCCCTATCGCGACAGCCACTTCGAGTGCCTGGAGACCCTCGCCAAGCTGGGCTTCAAAGTGAATCCCCACCGGGGCGTGTGCGCCGATGTCGAGGAGCTGCTCGAATTCTGCCGCCGCTGGGAGCAGCGCCGCGACGAGCTGCCCTATGAGATCGACGGCGTGGTGGCCAAGGTGGACTCCGCGGCCCAGCAGCGCGCGCTGGGCTGGACCGCCCGGGCCCCGCGCTGGGCCATCGCCTTCAAGTACGCCGCCCGCCAGGAGCGGACCATCGTTGAGGATATCGGCGTGCAGGTGGGCCGGACCGGCACGCTGACTCCGGTGGCGCACCTCAAGCCGGTAGAAGTGGGCGGCGTAACGGTCTCCCGCGCCACGCTGCACAACGAGGACGAGATCCGCCGGCTGGAGCTCGAGATCGGCGACGAGGTCCTCATCGAGCGCAGCGGAGACGTCATCCCCAAGGTGGTCCGCGTCACCTCGCAGGGCGGGCGGCGCAAAGCCTTCCGTATACCTAAGGAATGCCCGGTATGCGGCGGCGCGGTGGTCCGCGAGGAAGGCGAAGTGGCCAGCCGCTGCATCAACACCAACTGCCCGGCTCGCCTGAAGGAGTCCATCCTGCACTTCTCCGCGCGCGGGATCATGGACATCGACGGCCTGGGCGAGGCCCTGGTGGATCAGTTGGTGGACCGCGGCCTGGTGGCCAGCGTCGCGGACATCTACCGGCTCAGCTTCGAGCAGCTCGTGGATCTCGAGCGCATGGCCAAGAAATCTTCCGAGAAGCTCCTGCGCAACATCGACGAGTCCAGAAAGCAGCCGCTGCCCCGTGTTCTCACGGCGCTGGGCATACGCTTCGTGGGCGGGCGGACTGCCGAGCTGCTGGCCGAGACCTTCGGCAGCCTGGACGCCATTGCCGCGGCCGGCCAGGAGGAGCTGACCGCCGCCCCGGAGGTCGGTCCCAAGGTGGCCGAGAGCATCCACCGGTTCTTCCGCGAGCCGCGCAACCAGGAGCTGGTTGAGCGTTTGCGCGAAGCCGGTCTGAAGTTCGAGCACCTGGTGACGCGCCCGAAGGGCGGGCCGCTGGAAGGTCTCACCTTCGTGATCACCGGCACGCTGCCCTCGCTGACCCGCGAGGAAGCCAAGGCCCGCATCGAGGCCGCCGGCGGCAAGGTGACCGGCTCGGTCAGCCAGAAGACCAGCTACGTGGTGGCCGGCGAGGAGGCCGGCTCCAAGCTCGACAAAGCCCGCACCCTGAACGTCCCCGTCATCGACCAGGCCCGGCTGCTGAAGATGCTGACCAACGGTTCGCCTTGATCGGCCCCCTTCTTCTCGGTTTTTGGTCACGCTGGGGAAGAACGCCTTGAATTGGCGAGGCTTCCCAAATCGCCCGGCTCGGAGCCAGCCCGGCGGTACAGAGCGCCTTAAGACGGGACTTCCTCATAGGCACGGGTAACCAGCCGCTGGA
>VFZS01000336.1 GCA_016871095.1 Acidobacteriota bacterium | reverse complement strand
CGGCTATCGTCGAGGATGAGCGCCTTGGCCTGGAGATGATCGTGGACGCCGTCGGCGCTGCGGGGGTAGTAGTAGCCGGCCAGCGGCTGATCGAGGAACGGCGTGATGACGCTGGAGGCGACGCCGATCTTCAGCTCGGCTGCCGCCACGGCCGAACTGAGCGCCAGCAGCAGCATCCAGCGGTTTCTCCTTTGGAATGCGAGTGCCGAGGCATGCATAGCGTCCTTATGCTACCATTTCATCCCGCACAAGGAGTTCAACATGCAGCAACTGGCGATTGACGGCGGCCCCAAGGCAGTCACCAACAAGCTGGTGGGGTGGCCGCAGTTCGATGAGAAGGCCATCCGGGCCGTCGAGGCGGTGCTCCGCTCCGGCAAGGTCAACTACTGGACCGGCCCCAAGGGCATGGAATTCGAGCGCCGCTTCGCCGAGTGGCAAGGCAGCCGCTACGCCATCAGCGTGGCTACGGGCACGGCGGCGCTGCACGTGGCCCTGGCCGCGCTGGGCATAGGCCCGGGCGACGAGGTGATCGTCCCCAGCTACACTTTCATCGCCACCAGCTTTTCGGTGCTCCAGGCGGGCGCCGTCCCGCGCTTCGCCGACGTGAACCTGGACGATCACTGCCTCAGCGTCGAATCCGCCGAGAAGCTGCTGACGCCGCGCACCCGGGCCATCATCCCGGTGCACCTTTACGGCAACGTGTGCGACATGGACCCTCTGCTGGAGTTCGCCCGCCAGCACGGCCTCTTCGTGATCGAGGACAACGCGGAGGCCTTCGGCGGAGCGTACAAGGGCCGCAAGACCGGCGCGTGGGGGCACATGGCGGCGTGCAGCTTCTGCCAGAACAAGACCTTCACCACGGGCGGCGAAGGCGGCATGGTCACCACCGACGACGAGGAACTGGCCTGGCGGGCGCGCAGCTTCCGCGACCACGGCTACGACGTCAAGGAGCGGCTCAACCTGCTGGAGCTCGAGCAGAAGCTGCCCTACATCCACACCCGCCTGGGCTGGAACTACCGCCTGACCGAGATGCAGTCGGCCATCGGGCTGGCCGAGCTGGAGCGCATGGATGACTGGAACCTGCCCACGCGGCGGCGTAACGCCTACGTCCTGATCAACGCCCTGCGCGAATTGCCCGAGGTGAAGTTCCTGCCTATCGACACGCCGGAGCGGCGCAACGGCTGGTACGTGCTGGCCTTCTCGCTGGACATCCAGCGGATGAGCTGCGACATACAGCAGTTCGTCAAGGCGGCGGGAGCCGAGGGAGCGCCCTGCTGGAAGGTGTTCTGGCCGCAGTGCCATACCGAGCAGGCCTTCCGCGACCAGAACGGCTTCGGGCGCTCGGGCTTCCCGTTCACTTCGCGGGAGTACACCGACCCGGCCAGCGTGGATTACAGCCGGGTGGATGTGCCCAACGCGCTGTGGCACGAGAAGCACACCTTCACCTGCTTCGCCTATCCCACCTTCACCGAAGAGGACATGCACCAGATCGCCGCGGCGCTGGTCAAGGTCATCAAGGCATACGCCCGCCGGTGAGGGTCGAGCGGGGCATGCCGGCGACCGATGGGCCGCTCGCTGCCGGCCTGCACCTGCGTGGGCCAGGGGCTTCACCCACGTCTGGGATTTCCGGCGGGCTGGGCCATGTCGCTGGACTATCTGATCATGCCGTGCATCAACACGGTCAGGCTCCCCGAGCTGCTACACCTGCTCCCGCACCTTGCGCCACCCGCGTCCCTGGTCCAACATCGCGGACAATTCCCTCACCGTCGAGGCCTGCTCGGGCAGGTCGGCCAGATTTGCGCTCACCGTGTCGCTGCTGGCGTGGTCATACAACTCCCGCGCCGTCACGGCGCCCGTTTGCTGCCCAATCCACTCCGTGTAGCGCCAACGCGCTGTCCGCATCGTGTAGCCCATTATTCCGCCGCCGCGCGGATACTGGCTGAAGGCCGCGGCCTTCCACTTCCGCCCGGGGTTCTCGACGAGCGGCAGCATGCTCTTGCCCTCGCACTGGGCTGGAACCTCCAGACCACAAGCCTCGGCCAGCGTCGGGTAGATGTCCACGTACTCCACCAGCGCGCTCGTCGCTCCCCCGGCGGTCTTCTGACCGGGTAGTGAGAGAATCATGGGAACGCGTGTGTCGAGCTCGAAGTTGGTGTGCTTGCACCACGCGCCGTAGTCGCCCAGCTTCCAGCCGTGGTCGCCCCAGAGGATCACCGCTGTGTTGTCCCGCAGACCCAGCCGGTCCAGTTCCCCGAGCACGCGCCCCACCTGGGCGTCCAGAAAGCTCACGCACGCATAGTATCCGTGGATCAGCAGCCTCATGGTGGCCTCGTCCACCGGACCCTTCTGCGGAATTCCCGTGTAGGCTCTCAGTTCGCCCCAGTCCGAGCCCGCCAGCTTCGGCATGTTCTCCGGCCACTCGCGCCGCGATGGCAGTTCAATGTCCTCGGGCGAGTACAGGTCCCAGTATTTCTTCGGTGCGTTGAACGGCAGATGCGGCTTCAGGAATCCAGCCGCCAGGAAGAACGGCCTGTCCCGCAACCGCCGCAACTCCTCTATCGCCTTGTCGCAGGTCATCCCATCCGGATACGCGCGGTCAGGCACATCAGGCCCCTCGTAGGCCGGGCCCCGCCCATACTGCGGCTGCGTCACCCGGGTCCCGGCCCTCTGTTCCCGCTCGTAAGCCGCCCGCAGCACCGCGTCGTTCTGCCGCACTGCGACCAGCGAGAGCGGATCGAGGTACCCTCGCCAGCCGCCTCCCCACGCGCCCTTGGCCAGCCACGGCGCCACGCTCCAGCCCTGCGGGTCCTCATTCGCATGGTGATAGACCTTGCCCAGCGAAATCGTCTCGTAGCCGTTCTTCCTGAAGTGATGCGGAATGCTCACCAGGTCCGGCCGCACCGTGTTGAGGGGCGTTTGCAGGTTGTACACGCGTGTCGTGTCTGGCCTGGTTCCCGTCAGCAGACTCGCCCGGGTCGGCGCGCAAACCGCTTGCTGGCAATAGGCGCGGTCAAAGCGCAGGCCCTGCGACGCCAACTTGTCGATGTTCGGCGATTTGATCCGTGAGTGACCGTAGCAGCCCAACTGTGGACGCAAATCATCCACGGCGATAAACAGGACGTTCCGCCTCCGCGGCGCCGCGCCTGCGCCCACTGCGCCTGCCGCCGGTGTCATCGCTGAACCCGCAAGGAAATCGCGCCTTCGCATACCCTGAATCTATCACGCGGCCTGGCGCGCCAGGGGCCTCCCCGCGGGCCTCGCCACATCAGGCGGACAAGCCGGCCCGGATCTCTTCGGCGAACTCCTTCATCCTGGCCGCGAGCCGGTTGCCCCTGTCTCGGTGCCGATCGTAGAGGTTGTGCCGCTCTGCCGGGTCCCAATCCAAGTGGAAGAGTTCCGGCAGGGGGGCGTCCTGGGATGGGCCGTCTTCCCCCCGGCCGCGTGCGAAGCGGTATTTCCAGGGGCCCTCGCGCACGGCCTCGAGCGTCTTGCCAAGGCAGTAGTAGAAGTGCGAGCGGGGGGATGGTTGGCCGTCGCGCAGCAGCGGCATCAGGTCGGCGCCATCGTACACTCGGTCGGCGGGCGGGGACGCGCCCGCGGCGCGCACGATGGTCGGGAACAGGTCGAGTGTGGAGGCCATATCCATGGAGACCTGGCGGGCGCGCACCACCCCTGGCCAGCGAACGATGCCCGGAACCCGCTGGCCGCCTTCGTAGGTGGTGCCTTTGGCGCCGCGCAGCAGGCTCTTCGATCCGGCATGCCAAGGCTCAACGCCCTGGGCCAGCATCCGGGGAGGCAGGTTGTGCCATGGCCCGTTGTCACTGGCGAAGACAACCATGGTGTTCCCGTCGAGCCCTTGATCCTTCAGCGTGCGAAGGATCTCCCCGACAGACCAGTCCAGCGTTTCAATGACGTCGCCGTAAAGGCCCCCGCGCGAGCGGCCGCGCATCCTTTCCGGCGCGCTAACCGGCAGGTGCGGCATCGAGTATGGCAGATAGAGGAAGAAAGGATTGTCCCGCGACGACTTGATGAAGCGCATGGCCTCATCGGTGTAGCGCGGCGTAAGATCGGACTGCTCGGAAACCTCTTCCACCGCGTCAGCGTTGCGATACAGGTGCAGCGGCCGGTTGGTCTTCACCCACGGCGGAATCATGTCGTTACTGTAGGGCAGGCCAAACCAGGCATCGAAGCCGCGGCTGGTGGGCAGATACTCGCCCGGCTGGAACCCGAGGTGCCACTTGCCGATGGCCATCGTCTTGTAGCCGCGCGCCTTCAATACCCGGGGGAGCAGGATCTCGCTCAGCGGCAGCCCGCCGACAGTGTCCGGGCCGGTGTTGTTCGGCTGTCCGGCGCGTACGGGGTAGCGTCCTGTCAGCAATCCCACGCGTGACGGCGTGCATACGGGCGCGGCGGCGTAGAAAGACGTGAAACGAGTGCCCTCTTCCGCCATGCGGTCGAGATTCGGCGTGCGAATGGTCGGGCTGCCGTAGCAGGCCAGGTCGCCATAGCCCATATCGTCGGCGAAGAGGACGATGAAGTTCGGCGGCTGGCTTCCGCCTTGTGCCACCCACCCGCCGGCCGGAACGGCGAGGGCCGCGCCGCTCCGCAGGAACTGTCTTCGGCTTTTCGTACTCATGGCTCGTATCATAGTCGAGTCTCCTTCAGGATGGGGCCACCCGGCCGGCGTCAGCAGCCTGCGCCGTTGCTGCAAACGCCGGGCGGAGTGAGCACAGCCGCACGGCTGCTTTTCCGTGGGGCGGGCGTGCCCCTGGAACGGCTTCCCGCCGCCGAACCGGCCCAGCGGGGCGACGGCGTGGCCATGAAGGGCCGGCCGCCCCACAATTCTTCCGCGCACTCCACCGGATGCCCGGCAATCCCTCGGCGTCCCAGTGCCCCGGTCCCAGTCGCCCCTGGGCCGGGAGCGGATGTTCGACCGGCACAACTCCGCCTCTCTTCGGCGGCCACGCCCTGGTGGCCGGTGCAACCATCACCTTGCGGGACAGGAATACGGGATAGTATTGAGACATGCGATTCGTACCGGGGCTGCTGCTGGCGGCCGGCGTGATGGCGGGCGCGCAGAGCATCGACCAGCGGTTTGAGAAGCTGATGAAGGAGATCCTCCTCATCGATCTGCACGTGGACACGCTGCCGTACGTCGTGGATGAGGGCTACGATGTGGGCGTCGAGCACGACTATTACGAAGCCGACATTCCCCGCCTGCGGAAGGGGCGCCTCGGGGGGGTCTTCTTCGGCCTGATGGCGGCACCCGAGCGCTTCGCACCCCATCTGTGGGTGCCACGGACGCTGGGCCTGATCGACGCCGTGCACGAGATGTGCCGCCAGTACCCGAAGGACCTGGAGGTGGCCTCTACGGCGGACGACATTCGCCGCATCCATTCCCAGGGCAGGATCGCGGCCCTGCTTAGCGTCGAAGGCGGCCACCAGATCCAGGATGATCTCCGTATCCTGCGCAACTACTACCGGCTCGGCGTGCGGTACCTCACGCTGACTCACTTCAAAACGAACAATTGGGCCGATGCGGCGACGGACACGGCGGTGCACAACGGCCTCACGGAGTTCGGCCGCGAGGTGGTGCGGGAGATGAACCGCCTGGGCATGATGGTGGATATCTCGCACGTTTCCGACAAGGCCTTCTACGACGTAATGGAAGCAAGCCGGGCGCCGGCGATCGCTTCTCACTCCTCGGTACGTTCCATCTGCAACACTCCGCGAAACATGACGGACGACATGATTCGGGCCCTGGCCGGCCGGGGCGGGGTGGTCTTCGTCAATTTCAACGCCGCCTATCTCGACCAGAAGGCGTGGGAAACGCACCGGGACACGAAGGCCCAGCGCGACCGTGAGATCGCCGATATGATGGCGACTCACGGGAACGATCCGAAGCGGTTCGAGTTGCGGCGGGCCATCCAGCGCCGCTACCAGAAGATGCTGCCGCCGGTGGACTACAAGATGGCCCTGCGGCACATCGACCATATCGCGAAATTGGCGGGGCCGGACCACGCCGGCATCGGTTCGGACTTCGACGGGATCTCCGGCATGGCGCCGCAGGGTCTCGAGGATGTCTCGAAGTTCCCCGTGCTGGTGCGCGGGCTGCTGGAGCTGGGGTACTCGGATGGCGACATCCGCAAGATCATGGGGGAGAATCTGATTCGAGTCATGAAACAGGCCGAGCAGGTCGGCCGGGAGATGAGCCGATGAGTGGGGTAGACGATCGTTTATCGTCGTCTGCCAGCCGGCGTCAAGTGCCTTGGCCGGGCAGACCACAAAGAACGATGGTCTGCCCCACGG
>VFZS01000335.1 GCA_016871095.1 Acidobacteriota bacterium | reverse complement strand
TGGCTGTCCCGGGGACGTTCGAGGCCGGCCGCGATCTTCCGCAGGGCTGTGGCATGGGCAGTGGGGCCAGGGCCCCAGTCGTCGCTCTCGACGATGAGCACCGGATGGCGCAGGGTCGGTTCGCGCCAGGCCGCGCGCAAGGGACGCAGATACAACAGGATGAGGGCCGCCCACACGAGCGGGGGTGCCAGCAGGAGCCAGGCCATCAGTGCGGTTCCACCGTCACAAGCGTTCGGCTTGCAGCCACTCTTCCAGTGTGGTCATGACCCAGATCATCTTGCCGAAATAGGTCGCATGTCCCGTCATGTGTTCGCTGCGCACATGGTCGATGTAGGCGGGCTGCAGGATGCCGCGCTTCTTCAGGTCGGAGAGGCGGTCCTCGACCCGTTCGCGCAAGGGTGCGTATTCCCTGGCCCAAACGCCGAAGGGCAGGCCGAAGCCATGCTTGCTCTTGTTGATGATCTCGTCCGGCAGGAAGCCCACCAGGGCCTTCTTGAAGAACCAGCGCAGGTAGCGGCCCTTCACCTTCCAGTCCGGTGGTACCTCGCCGGAGAAATCCACCAGGGCGTCGTCCAGCAGGGGGTAGCGGACCTCGATGCCGGCGGCTTCGGTCATGCCGGTTACCTTGCGCAGGTCGTTGTCGGCCAGAGTGAATTTGAGGTCCAGATGCAGCAGGCGATTGATGAAGGAATCGGAGTCCGTCCGATCGTAAACCTCCTTCAACAGGGTGCTGGGCACATGAGAATCCACCCGCGCAAGGAATTCAGGCGCGAACATCTCCGTGAGGGGCTGCCTGTAGACGAAATTGTAGGACTCCATGCGCTCGGGCAGCGGGATGTTGGCCTGGCGGATGTAGCTTTGCGCCTTGCGCACGGGCGGCAGAGCCGCCAGACCGGGCAGCCTGGCCAGGGGTTCGACGAGGCCCTTGCGCGCGAGTTCGGGGATGAGGTGGTAGGCCTCGAACACCTTCTGCTTGGCGTAGCGCTCGTTGCCCCCGAATATTTCGTCGCCGCCATCGCCTGCGAGCATGACCCGATGCCCCTCCGATGCTGCCAGATGTGCGCAGAAATAGGTGGGCACCGCGGAGTCGTTGGCGAAGGGTTCATCGTAGTGCCCGGCGATGATGGGTATGGCGCTGACGATATCCTCGGGTTTCAAGTAGTACTCGCGCATGTCCAGGCCGAAGCGGCGGGCGGCGATGCGGGCGTATTCCATCTCGTCGAAGCCATTGGCGTCGAAGCCGATTGAATAGGTCCTGGCTTGGCCGCTCAGTTCCTTCAGCACGCCGCTTACCGTGGAACTGTCTGTCCCGCCCGAAAGGAAGGCGGCGACCTCGTCCTCGCCCTTGGCGCGAGCCACGCAATCGCGCAGCAGATGATGGAATTGCTCCGCCTGGGCGGCGAAGTCATCCCGTGGCTCATCCCGGTAGTTCAGCGCCCAGTAGAATCCCCGGCTGACCTCTCCACTCCTCCAATACGCCCATTGCGCGGGCAGGAGTTTCTCGACGCCCGTGAAAATACTGCCGGGGGCGGGAACCTGATGGAAATACAGGTAATTGAACAGGCCCTGCGGATCCAGCTCGCGCCCCACTGCAGGGTGGGCGGCGACCATGTCGGCCTGGCTGGCGAAGACGACGCCGTTGTGGGCGGGGGCGAAGGCCAACTTTTCGGCGCCGATGCGATCCAGAGCCAGGAAGGCGCTGTGACTCTTGCGGTCCAGAACGGCGAGGGCGAAATTTCCATGAATGTGTTTGGGCGCTTCGCGGCCGTGCTGTTTCCAGAGCGCGAGCAGGGCCGCGGCCGCCGGCATGGCGCGCAGTTCGGCGCTGGCGAAGCTGGGGCGGCCGGTGATGACGGCGGCAAGATCGCCCTCCACGGCCAGGGGAAGGTTGGCGGCGAGGCCGCGCGACGGCTCCGCGTGCGCGTGCGACGGGCGCGTTACGCTACAGGGAGCCAGCATGGTTTCCAGGGTTTGCCTGGCGTCGGTGCTGTCGTGTCCGAGCCAGCCTGCAAGGCGGTGCATGGGGTGCGCTGTTCCTGTCCGGATCAGGGTTTGACCGGGGGTTCCGGCCTGGGCGGCACCAGCGGCGTCTTCGGGTAGCCGGCCTCGTCCAGCAGCCTGTCCCAACTGGTGGTCTCATAACCCTTCAGGTGAGACTTGCCCACCACGATGACTGGTACCTCCATGGCGCCGACCAGCTTTTTCAGTTCCAGGGCCTGTTCCGGGTCGGTGGAGGGATCTTTCTGGCTGTAGGCGACACCGCGCCGCTTGAGGTGCTCGCGCGCCTGGTCGCAGAAGGGGCCGCAGTTGTTAGCGTAGAGCACCACCGGGTTCTTCGCGTGCGCCTGCTTGCCGGCATAGGACTCCTTGTCCACCTCCACCACGTTGCCCTTGCCGCGCATCTGCTGCGCGCCGCGTGTGTCCCCAGGCGGCGGCTGGTCGGAATAGTGGGTGCGGCCGCCGGGATCGACCCATTTGTACACACCACTGGACGCCGCGGCGGCGGAAGCGAACAGAAGCAGCAGGGGCATGGCGAGGCGGATTCGGTGGCGCATGAGCAATCTCCCGGGGGATGTGTTCATCCCAGATTGTCCATTAGCCATTTTGCGCCCCATGAATGACAGGCGGACCCGAAGCGCTTGCCCAGAGCCCGGAGAACCAAGCGCGTTTTCGACGGGGCACGGAAAGCATCAGGCGGTTCTGGCTGGCATCTTGGTGCCACGAGCCGCCGATGGCCAGCACCAGGCCATGCAGGGTGGAAAGCGTATGCTGGATTCTGGAACGCAATACGGCCTGCCGGAACAGGCTCATCAGGTTGTAGGCCAGCATGGCAAAGCCCAAGGCGGCCTCCGTAGCCCAGAAGTCGCGCATGTTGAACGCGTCCAGTCCGAAATCGGCCTTCAGTTCCTTGATGCGGTTCTCGCAGTCGGCTCGGCCACGGTAGGTGCGCCAGACCTCCACCATCGGCAGATCGAGCGTCGTCACAAAGGCACCATACCGCCACCCCTGAATGTCTTGGTCATCCGCAAACAGCGACAGCGTCTTGCCCGGCGCCGTTTTGCGCTTGACCGATTGACGCACGACGATCAGGCGTCGCTCGGCTTCCCAGCCGGTGGCCCGGTAACGCAACTCGGTCAGTTCCAGCCCGGTCTCCAGCGCCCACCAGCCGGTAGCCTGATAGATCGTCCGTTGCAATGGCTGGGTCAGTCGGGCGGCAACGATGTAGGGAATGCGCTTGCCCTCCAGAGCAGCCAGGATGGCCTCGTCGAAGAAACCACTGTCGGCGCGCAGCAGGCCGACGGCCTTATTGCCCAGATGATGCAGGGTCGATTCGAGAAATTGCAGGATGTTGTTGGCACTGTGCGCATTGCCCGGCCGCAGCCAGAAATTGGCCACCATGCGCGCTTCGGCAACGAAAGCCAGGAGCGGGTGGTGGCTGGCTCGGCCATGCCGGTTGGGGTTGTAGCCACGCGCCGCCCCTTCCTGCTCGCCGTTACGGGTGATCACCGTGGAATCGACGTCCAGCGTCACCTGTTTCAATGCGCTGATTTTGCCGAAGAACCAGCGATAGACCTCGGCCTGTACGCGCTCGTTGGTCAGCATGTCGAAGCGGGCGAACAAGCGCATGATGGCCTTGTGCCCCGCCGCCTTCGTCCAGCCAAACAGCCGTACCAGCGTGCTGTCCATGCGCACCGTTTCGGCGTGTGCGAAGCGGCAGGCGCCGCACCAGATCGAGACGATGAACTGCTCGATCAGTTGCAGCGGCGCATAGCCCCGGTTGGACTTCGGCTCAGGCAATCCCCAGCCCGCCGCTGCCTCCCGGAAGGCCATGCTGTCGAGCATCTGCTTGAACAGCGCCAGACCGCCCCAGGCCGTGACCTCGCGGTTGCTGAAACTGACCGAAAACCCTTCTCCATGAAGCACTGAGCCCGCCATGACCTTCACCTATCCATATGATCCACAATGGCTTTCTCTAATGGTATCCATTAGAACCCGCTTCGCCACAGCACCATGGCGATCCATCGCAGCTTGCACCAGATTCACGAAAAATGGCTAATGGACAATCTGGGTTAAACCCAATAGCCTCCACAGAACCCGGGGCGGTTCAGCCCCTCGCGAGAAGGACAGGGTTTGAAGGGATTGCGGCTACCCCCGGTGAGCTGGGAGCTTAGGGGACGGACCAAAAAACCGTGGTCTGTCCCCTAATGTTTCGTTGGAGCAGGTTCTGCAAGATGCAGCGGCCAAGGCTTTTGGCTACCTCGACAGCAGCTCCTACTTGAGCAGCCTGTTCAGAGCGTAAAAATACCCCGCAAAAATTCATGGTGCCGCCTGTCGGATTCGAACTGACGACCTACCGCTTACAAGGCGGTTGCTCTACCAACTGAGCTAAGGCGGCACGCTGTAACCGTTAACTAACCGACGTCCTTGCCCCGGAGTGCAAGTCATGCACATCTGAGCGCAGCGGATTGGCGGCAAAGCATTCCTTCCACAGTCTTGGAGTGAGCTGAGCGACGTCAGCCGCCGGATGTTGGCCCACGCGCTGAAGCACATCGACCAGGTAGTCATAGGGATCGATGCCATGTAGCCGGCAGGTGACGATCAGGCTCTGGACGATACCCACGTGTTTCGCCCCCAGTTCGGTCCAGCAGAACAGCCACGCCTTGCGCCCCATTGGAATCGCCCGCAATGCGCGCTCCAGATGATTGGTATCGATCGGCACATCCGGATCAGTCAGGAACACCTCCAGCCCCAATCGTCGCTCCCGCGCATAAGCCAGCGCCGCCGTCAGCGGGTTGCTCGGCAGCAAGCCCTGATGCTCGAAACAGCGTTGCACCCAGGCGAAGAACTTCTCCACCAGCGGCTTGGCATAGAGCAGGCGATCCTCGCGTTTCTTCTCGCCGGTTCGCCTTCGTTCGCGGATTTGCGCCTCGATGGCATAAATCGCCCCGATCTGATCCAGCGCCTCGGCGGCCAGCGCGGGTTCCACCCGTTCCGCCTCGATGAACTTGCGCCGCGTATGCGCCCAGCATTGGGCATGCGTCAGGCCGGTCTTGCCGGCGTACTGCGCATAGGCGGCGTAGCCGTCGGAGAGCAACACGCCCCCTTCCACCGGCGTGAGGCCCAACGCTTTCTCCACATAGGCGTGTGCCCGGCCTTCGAAGAACGGGAAGCACACCTCGTCGAGTTCGCCGTAGACCGGCCAGAAGTAACCGCCCTTCAACTTGCCCGGTTCCGCCCGCCCCGCCTTGATCGGCGTTTCGTCCATCGCCTTGACGCGCGAGGCGCGGATGGAAGCGAGTTGCGCTTCGTAGATGGGCTCCAGCAACGCCGCCCCCAGTGCCGCGAGCTGGGTCAGCCAGGGCCGGCTGAGTTTGAAGCCGGCATCAAGCAAGCGCTGGTGTTGCCGATGCAGGGGCAGGTGATAGGCAAACTTATCCAGCAGCAGGCCGACGACGAAGCTGACATCGGCGCGGCTGCTTTCGATCACACCGAAGGGCGCCGGCGGGCAGGAAAGGGCCAGGGTGTCGAGCCGCTTGATCAACGGCCGCACGTACTTGAGCACCACATAGCTGCCGGGACGCTGCGCCAGGCGATGGCTGGTCTTCGCGCCGATCACCTCGTACTGGTCCGGCGTCAAACCTTCGATTTCCGGGTTGGGGACGTGGATGACTTCGACCGGCACTTTCGACTCATCGAAGAACAGGCCGCCTTCGTCACCGGCCTCAGCGCCCTTGCTGTGTGCGCGGCGGCTATGGGCGGGCACCAGGCGAGTGGGTTCCGGGGATGCGGGCGAATCGTGTTCGGATAGTTCGCCCAGGCTCATTTGCCCGGGAATCTCAATCGGCCGCTTCTCGCTCTTCTGGCCGAAGATCTGACGGCGGAACCAGTCAAGTTGATGCTTGAGCGCCGCGATTTGTTGCGTAAGTTCCAGGTGGGAACGGGCCAGATCGACGACTTGCTGGGGCTGCCAGTGGGCGGCTTCGGCCAGGCTGGGCAGCGGGGATGGAGGCGTCGAAGACATGGTGTTCATTTTACCGTAACGTACTGTTACCGTTAGATTAATTGATCTGTTTTATGCCGATTTGTAGCGTTTTTTGAAGCGCGCCGGTTCGATGCCTTCGAGCAGGAGTTTGAGCCCGGTCCAATCCATCTCGGCGGCCTTGGCCTTCGACCAATCCGAAATGAAACAGCCTGATTCGAGTCGTTTCGCCCAGACACAGAATCCGGTTCGATCCCAGTAGAGCACCTTGATCTGGGTGGGCTCTATGCCGATCTGTGTGGAATTTGACGGTCATATGCGATGGACATAGCAGCCAAGGGAACGGGG
>VFZS01000334.1 GCA_016871095.1 Acidobacteriota bacterium | reverse complement strand
CTTTCGACACCCCGCTCTGGCCCAGGGGATCTCTCCCCACGGCTGGGGTCTGCTACCGGGTGCTCCAGCGCTTGCCCGGACAGGTCTTTCACCTGCAAGAAGAATGCGTCTTCGTCAGGACGCGCCATGGAACCAGTATAGGGGCCGGGCACGCCCATGTCAAGTACTTTGTACCGCAAAGATGCCGCCACCCGGCGCCCTCTATAGCCAGTACTCCCAGCGCCCCGCCAGCAAGACGTAGGCCGCCAGGCACCCGTTGGTCACCGCGTGCGCCAGAATGCAGTCCGCCAGGCTGCGCGTGCGCACCATCCACCCGTTGTAGATCAGCCCGGCGGCCAGGCCCACGTCCCAGTACGGCCCGTGCTCGGAGGCGAACAGCACGGCGGTGAGCCAGAAGGCCCGCGCGGTGTAGGTTCCCAGCGGGACTTCCTCCATGCGCGGCGAGATCAGCCAGCGCATCAGCCAGCCGCGCCAGAACAACTCCTCCAGCATGGGCACCAACAGGGCCGAACCCGCCACGCGGAACACCAGGAACGGCAGGTTGCCGCGCAAACCCTCCGGGGCCGTGCTTCGCGCCTCACCCAGGAAGGAGTTGCTGAAGAGCCAGAAGCCGCGGTAGCCGGGCCAGATCAGGTCCGGCGCGATCCAAACACCGAAGACCGCCACGCCGGCCAGGACGCTGGTCCAGGGCCGCGAAAGCCGCCAGGCGACCAGGCGGCGGGCGCACCACCACCACACCAGCGCGCCGACGATGACGCGGGCCGGGTAGGCCGCCTCGGGTCCAATCCCGGCCGGTCCGCTCAGCCCGAGCAGGACGACGAAAGCGGCGAAGGGCGCCACGTATCGCCAGCTCTGGCCACCGCGTCCGGGGGCGCCTTGGGCGGCGGTCACAGGACTCGTCGCGTCCACGCGTCAACCCAGCTTGGCCAGCAGTTCCCTGATCTTAGCGGCCTCCGCCTGCGACGGCTGGCTCTGCAAGGCGGTTTGCAGCTCCTTGCGAGCGGAAGGCCGGTCGCCCTTCTGGAAAAGCGCCATGCCCAGGTGGTAGCGGAAGGTGGAATTGCCCGGCTGCTTCTTGGTCAAGTCGCGGAAGATCTCGATGGCGTTGTCGCTGAGGTTCTTCTTGATGTAGATCCAACCCAGGGTGTCGGCGACGTTGGGATCCTGCGGCAATCTCTGCCGGGCGCGCTGGGCCAGGGTGAGCGCCTGATCCAGATCACCGCCGCTTTCCGCCATCATGTAGGCCAGGTTGTTGAGGGCGATGGGGTTGTCCGGCTGGATCTTAAGGATCTGCTCGTACAAAGCCCGGGCTTCCGCCGGCTGGCCGACGGAATCCAGCAGGACGGCCAGGGGCACGTAGGCCCTGGCATCGTTGGGGCTGATCTCCTTGGCCTTGCGGAAGTAGGCCACGGCGTTCGGCAGATCCCCTTTTCGCCGGAAGGTCTCTCCCATCTGAAGGTGGAGTTCGCTGGACTGGGGGTTGCGCTCCAGAACCTTCTTGTAGTTGGCGATGGCCTGGTCGTACTTCTGGGCGCGGACCTGCAAGTTGGCCACGCCGACGCGCAGATCCGTGCGCTCGGGCTGCTTGGCCAGCTCGCCGCTGAGCGTCTGGATGCCCTTGTCGTACTGCTCCTGGAGGGCGTACACTTCCGAAAGCCCGAGCACCGCGCGCAGGTCACCCGGGTTGGCGCGGTAGGTCTTGGCGAAGATCTCCTCGGCTTCCTTGAACTTGCGCTCCTGGACGCTGATCATGCCCAGTTGCAGGACGGCCTCCACGGAGGTGGGATACAGCTTGACGGCCTCTTCAACCTCCTTGCGCGCCTGCGCCACGTTGCCCGTCCCCGCGAGGGCCTGCGCCTGCAACAGGCGCGCCTCCAGATTGCGGGGATCCAGATCCAGGATTTCCTTGGTGGCTTGCAGCACCTGGGTGAATTCTCGCCCCATCATGTGGAGGCGGGCCAGACTCAAGCGGGGCGGGAGGAAGCTGGGGTCGAGCTTGGTGGCCTCCTGCAACTGCGTACGCGTCTGGGCCAGCTCTCCGCGGGCAGAGAGGGCGCGGGCGAGGTTGAAACGCAGCACCGCGTTCCTGGGCATCCGGCTGACCAGCCCTTGCAGTTCAGTCACCGCCGCGCGCACCTGCTCCGGATGGGCCGGGTCGATCATCAGCGAAGCGCGCATAGCCTTGGCGGGGTCGTTGTTAGGCTGTTCCTTCAGCACCTGATCGAGCTCCCGCAAGGCATCGGCCCGCCGGTTCTGCGCCACCAGGGCCTGGGCAATCAGCAGGCGCAACTCGGCCGCATCCTTGGGATTGGCCTTGATGCCCTGCTCATAATTGCTGATGGCGCTTTCGAGATCCCGCAGGCGCAGGTGGAAGTCCCCCACCAGGCGGAAGGCGTTGGGGAAATCCTTGGGATTGGAGGTGAGCTTGCGCAGTGTGGCCAGCATGTCCTCCTGGCGCTTGACGCCGCTGTAGTAGGCGGCCAACTGGAGCAGAGGGCCGGCCTGCTTGGGGTTGTTGACAGCCTTGGTCTGGTAGATGCTCTCGGCATCTCCCAACCGGTTGGACCGCATGTAATGCACGAAGAGCAGGTCGTAGATCGGCCCGAATTCCTTCTCCTTCTGGATCAGTTGCTGGGCCAGGGTCTCAGCCTCGGCGGACTGGTCTTCGGCGAAGAGGGCCTGGCTGAGCGCCAGCACCACGGGAGGATGGAAGGGCTTCACCGCATGGGCCCGGCGCAACTGGGCGATGGCTTCCTTGGGCTTCCTGTCGGCATGCAGCAGCAGATAGCCATCCATGCGCAGCGCATCCATGGAGCTGGGGTCCTGATCGAGCAGCTTCTGGACCAGGCCGTCCACCTCCGCGCGCAAGCCGGCGGGCCTGCGGCCGTCGGCCAGGTAGAAGCCCAGCAGCGTGTCGGCCAGCCTGACCCGGGCCTCCGTCCTCAGGGCGGGCTGGTTGTCGAGCGTATCCGCCGCCCGCCGCAGAGCACGGACGCCATCCAGCCAGTGCGCCTGCCCCATCCGGAGGTGGGTCAGGCCCAGCCGGTAGTAGGCCTCGCCGAACCTCATGTCCTTGCGCAGGGCGTTGCGGTACATGATGACGGCTTCCCTGTACTTGCCGTTCTCGAAGTACCGGTTCCCGCTTTCCAGGTATTTCTGCTTGACCACGTTGGGGTCGCGGCTGCATGACCACCCCCCCAGCAGCAGAAGCACCGCTACGGCCGCATGGCGAATACGCATGGTTGTCCTCTCGTCCGGGTCACCTTCATGATAGAACGCCAGGCGGGGTCTGGGGCAAGCCAGGGAGCCGCCCTCGGGACCTCCGGCTGTTCCTACTCCACCGCCACCCGCGGGACCACCGGCGCGGTCTGCGGACTATCCACCCCGCCGATGCGCACCGTGACCGGCAGGTCCGGCCCCCGCATGCGATCCCCTGGCACGTAGATGTTGATCTGATTGACACCCACCATGCCAGGAACCAGGCCGCTCCACTCCACCACCATCTGCGACTGCCGGTAGTCGGTGCGCCCGAAGAACACGTCCACGTCCTCGGTGACCGCCAGGGGGCTGGCGGGCGCCGGAGCACCGGCCGTCACCCGGCCTCCCTTGGTGACGCCCAGCCCGGTGGCGTAGATGACCAGGCGCTCGTCGCGCCGGGCCGGGTCGTCCTGGGTGACCGGCCGGCCATCAGCGTGGTAGATGGCCGCCACCCCGGTTTCCGGATCCACGAAGACCGCCGGCGCATACTTGGAAACCGTGAGCGCGTACGCCGCTGAAGTGGTCTTCTGAGCGATGGAGCGGACCAGAACGGTGTAGCGGCCGGGGGCGAACTCCGGCGGGATCTGGGCGTTGATCTGCTGCGGGGTGGTCATCAGCAGCGGCATGGGACGGTTGTTGGCGGTCACACAGACCCCGCCCAGCAGCGTGGGCAGCGGGCTGCTGGCAGCCGTCTCCCGGCTCCCCAGGTTGCGGCCGAACAAGGAGACCAACTGCCCGGGCGCCACACTGGTCAGGTAGCTGGCCATGCTGACCAGGCCGCGGGGATTGACCAGCGGCTGGTCCTGGCGTGCCGGCGCATCCAGCGGCACCACGCTGAGCCCGGTGGAAGTCACCACGTAGGCCGTGGCGCCGGAGGGATCCACGGCCATGGTCCGACCGCCGATGGCGGCCAGCGGCGAGGTAGGGCCGGTGGTGCTCTGGAGCGGACCCTCGACCGTAAACGCCGATCGGAGAGTGTTGCCGGTGTTGACGTCCACGATCTCGACCGAGTGGTTCTCGGTAAGCGCGGCATTGGCGGTCAAGCGGACCGGCTGAGAGAGCCGGGCGAAGGTGGTGGCGCCGACCGGCGTCACCGCGGCCACCGGGCGCGAAAAGTTCTGCGGCGCTCCACCCCGCCCGGCGGGCCCCGGAATGCTGGGCACCGAGCCGATGGGCGTCAGCGACTGGTTCAGAATCAACCCGTTGGCCAGGTAATACTGCCCGCGGGGCCCTGCCGCCAAGGCCCCATACAGCCCCGACATGGAGTTGGCCGGCGTGGTGGCGGTGCGCGAGAACAACTGGCGGTTCATCACGAACTCGTCCACCATGGCGTCGTACAAGTAGGCGTTGCCGGCGCCGTCCAGCACCAGAATGTACTCCCCATTAGGGGTGGCCACCATGTTCCGTGGCGCGGTCAAGGCCCGTGGCCGGTTCTGGGCATCCGCGCCGATCACCTGGCTGACCGGACGCGGGACCGCCGTGTTGCCGATCACCTGCCAAAGCCGGCCGTCGTTCATCATGATTTGCAGCCCGCTCAATCCGGCGGCGATCACTTGCGGAGTCATGAGGCCGGCGCTGGCATTGAAGGGTGTCGGGGGAAACCGCACCCGGCCGGTCACCTCGCCCTTGCTGAGATCCACGATTGAAATGGACTCGCCGCCCGTGTTGGCCACATACAGGGTGTTGCCGTCCGGCGCCAGCGCCACCGAGCGGGGCAACTGCCCCACCTTGATCGGCGTGAGGAACCGCCTGGCCCGCATGTCGAAGACCTCGACGCGGTTCAGGCCGGAATTGGCGATGTAGAGGCGCTGGCGCGCGGGGTCGCTGGCCAGATCCACCAGACCCTCCATGATGGCGGTGCCCGTCTCCACGGGAATCACATCAGCGCCCGCCTCCGAGTTACGGTGGTTCTGGTAGACGCGCACTACCGGCGGGATGTTGATGGCCTCAGCGGACTGGATCAGATAGGTGTGCGGGGGGAGCAGAGTGCCCAGGGAGGTGGCCACGGTAGGGTTAAAGGTAAACCGCAGGATGGTGGCGTCGGCGGTCTGCTGCATGCTCAGTTGCGGCGCGCTGCGGGTGAGGGCGGTCTGCTGCTGAGCGGTTGCGGGAGTGCCGGGCTGGCCCGGCACGGTGACCGGTACGCCGGGTTGGGTGGCGCCGCCCGTCGTCGGCGGCTGCGGCAAGATGATGATGATGCCCCCTCCGGGCGCTCCGCCTCCCGCCCCGCCGATCCCGCCCAACCCCTGTGGCCCGGTGGCGGGCATCTGGTAAAGTTGGGCCGTCGCGCGCATCCGGCCCGCGCCCGCGTTCCCTATGGTGACCGTGGCCAGGCGGCCGTCGGCCAGCACCCCGCACTGATCGTTCTTCAGCATCACTATCGGGCTGTCGGGCATGGCGATGGGATACTGTTGCAGCGCGCCCAGCGGGATGGTCAACATGCCCGATTCCGACAACGCATAGATGGCGCTGCCGTCGGAGGCGATCACGAACTTGCCCACCACGTTCTCGGCCAATTGGATACCCAGCAGGATCAGCAGGTTATCGGGGTCGCTCACCAGCAACTGGCTGATGTTGGCCCGCGCCGGAGGGTTTTGGGTGGGCGCGATGTTGAAGGCCGTGAACAGGTAGGCCCCGTCCGGGGAGAAGACGCTGCCGCCCTGGTTCTGTTGCGTGTTGAAGTTCGCCGCCGCGGTGGTGGGGAAGATGAAAGGCGCGTTGGCGGCGTTCTGCTGCGCCAGCACGGCCAGGGTCTCGGTGTCGAACAGGCTCAGGCCGGACATGAACTTCGAGCCGTCCGGAGACACCGAGAGCACCGTCGAAATGCTGCCCACCTGGCGGCTGCGCAGCACGGTGGCGGAAGCCACGTCGTAGACGAATACCGCGCGGTTGCCGCCAACGATGTTCAGCCCGATGATGCGGTCGCCGTCCCGCGTGGCGATCAACTGGCTGCGGTTGGCAAGGAACGGCCTGCCCGCGGGCGGAGGCAACAATGGAGAGCCCGGCGGCGGCGGCGCCAGCACCACGTTGGAGATGGACAGCGATGCGGTGGCCTTGGGGTCGTAGACCAGCAGCGTGTTAGCCTGGTTGCCGGC
>VFZS01000333.1 GCA_016871095.1 Acidobacteriota bacterium | reverse complement strand
CGGTGGGACAGGGGATGTCACACTGGAGAGCGCCACCACCCCACAGGGGCTCAAGGTCCGCGTCCGGGTGTGGGACCCCGGCAGCGGCAACTGCGCGCGCTTCGCCCTCAAGAACCCCTCAGAGAGTCTCACCAGCGGCGCCAGCTACCTGCTGCCGAATGCGGGAACGAAAATCTGGCGGATCGTGGCCAACAAGTACCAGATGTTCGTGTGGACCCAGGGATCTACCTCGGCGCGGGAGCACCTCGGCTTCGGCGTCTTGTGGATACCGTCGTTTCTGGAAGGGGTCATCACCACGGTTGCAGCCTTTGTCGAAGCCAACGGCAGGGACGATTCGGACACCGCGGCAACCGCCAGTTTCCGCACGGGCATGGGGACCTTGGGCACTACCTGGGCACGCTGCTCGATGATGCTGGACACCTACGTGCTTGACCTGGGCAACGGCCAGAACGCGAGCGTGCGCCTGTTCGTGACGGCGGCCGGCTACGCCGACTACAACTGCCTCATCTGGCACGACGACTCCCGGTTCCTGATGGACCCGCTGATTGGTTTCGGTGTGACCGCTGCCAGCGAGTACGCCAGGTTGCGCGGGATGCTCTGGGATGCGGTGATCCTCAGCGGAGGCGTGGCCGCCGATTCCAACTACACCTTCGACGGGCATAACTGGGTGGCCCTGACCGGCAATGGTTCCGGCTCGGGTTCGGCGTTACCCGGAACGCTGCTGCTGGCGACAAGCTGATGTACTCCAAAGCCCAACTGTCCGGCTCGCTCAATGGGGTCTTTCACGGGCCGCCACTGCGGTTCCGGACCTATCTTCAGCCCACCTCCTACCACCGCATGGTCGCGGACTGGGCGCAGGTGGCGGTGCTCCGCACGCGGGTGGTCGAGCAGGCGGTTCAGACACCGGCCGGAGGCTACTCGAAGCTGTCCTTGGGGGCGCTCAACGGCGTCCTGCATGGGGCCATTGGTCGCCTGCGTGGGCAGTGGTACGTGGTCGGCTATGTGGGTCTGGTCGGAGAGGCGCGCTGGCGCTCAACCGCGGAAATAGGATCACTCGGGACCATCCAGGCGACCTGCCGGGCGGACGGAGTTACCTCCGCATGGGCCGTAGGCACCATTCAGCCCAAGAACGCGGTGGGCGAATGCCGGGCTGATGGTGTGGGCAGCGCGCAGGTCGATCTGGAGCCGTTGCCGGGCGAGTGCCGGGTAGACGGCGCTGCGCGGGCTTGGTGCGTTGGCTACGTCCGCTCGTTCGCCCAGGCGGACGGTCAAGCCACGGCCGCGGTTGCCAAGATCATCCAGCGCATCCAGGGCCTTCGCGCGGACGGACAAGCCACGGCGATCTGCGACAGCACGCAGGTCCGCCAGGCCACCGCTCGCGCTGACGGCCACGCCTCCGCCACTGTCCTGGTGGCCACGGGCCTGCCCCTCGCCTGCATAGTGGACGACGGCGCCCTTCCCGCCCCCACCCCCGCCTCCCCCCGCAACTACGCCCGGTAGCCCACCGACCTCCAATACGACCCTTCCCTCTGGCCGCCAGCGAGACGGAATTCGTGCCGCGACTCTCCCCGGCCACGCCCAATTGGGGCAGCGGCGTGATCCCGCTGCCGCCCTCGCGGCTCAGAAACTACGGCTTCTGATTGCCGCCACCTCCACCAGAAGCCGCCACACGCTCTGCGATCAGACGGCCACGTGCTGATGTGGGCCCGCGGCGTGGTGCCCACGGCTCCAGGGCTGCCGAGTGCCTAGCAGCCCCCACAGTCGCGGTTAACCCCCCGGCTGCTGCGGCCAGCAGCAGTTCTGATCTTCCTCCAGCAGCGATCGCGCCCTCGTTAACCCCACCTATTCGCTCCACTTCGCCGGGCACGGCGCAGATCACCCTCACCGCCGTTCGCGGCGCTCCAAGATTACTGGCACGCCGCCTGCCGAGCAAGCCGGCCTTTGGATCGTCGTTCGCCAGTACGCCGCCAACGGCGACGACTGGACCACCGGTGACATTCACCTCTGGGGTGCCTGCCTCCAGCAGGGCGGCGACCCAAAGGCGGGCTACGCCCGGACCTGGGCCTCGCAAACACCACACGTGAACGCCGGCCTCGCCGCCGGACCTACCGTCATCGCCGCACCCGACACCACCACCTCACCCCTCAAAATCCACGGCCCCGAAGTAGCCTGGTTCGGCAACTTGCACCGGGGCTATCCTCATAACACCGCTCCAAGTCCACATCGGTCGCCGACTCAATCAGCTCAACCGGCTGATTCTACGTCAGTCCGCCGTCGCTTCAAAACAGCCGCACCGAAGTGGTTTCATCACCGACCCTCGCAGGAAACAGAGTCTTCTGCGCTATGACAAATCTGCGTCCGGTACCTCGTCTCGCCGTCTCGGTCCACGAACTCCAGAAGCATGCGGCGAGCGTCGATATCGAAAACCAGGAAGCCATAGAAGGAATCCGCCGCCAACGTTCTCTCTCCACGCGGGAACGATCGCGCGGCCTGACCGGATGCGGGAACAGTGATCAGATGCACGCCGTCGACGGGTTTCAGGTGTTGCATCATGTGATCGTGCCCGGCGACATACGCGTGGACGCGACCCTTCAATACAGGTAGCAGCATACGCTCGAGATGCGGTTGGCCGGTGTTCGGGCGGTGGGTGTAGATCGGATGATGTCCGTAGACGACCTTCCAGCGCGCCGTACTGCGCGAGATCTCTTCGTCCAGCCACCTCACCTGCGTTTCGGACATTGCCTCGGTGGCCAAGGCGAAGAATTGCACGGGCCCCGCCGTGTAAGTGTAGTAGAGGGCCGGCATTCGCCATGTTGCGCTCTTCCGCGAATACAGGATCTCCGCCGCCGGGCTGTCAGGCAGCATCCAGTCGTGATTCCCCGTTGCGGCGTAGATCTCAATGCCGAGTGGATCGTAAATCTCCTCCCAGCCGGCGCGCCAGCGGACGTCGTCGGGACTGTCTACGCCCACCGGCACGATGTTGTCGCCAAGAGTAATGCCAAAATCGAAGGGCCTGTTCCGATGGTGCGCTGCGACAGCCTTCGCCACCGCAGTCTGCGCGGAGCCCCGCAGCCCGAAATCCCCGAACGCCACCACGCGTACCTCAGGTTTGGCGGACACCTGGAACACTTTCGGCGGCGCCGCCAGGAACGAAGGTAGTACCGCGCCCTTGGCGAGAGATGTCCACCGCTGATGTTCCGCTGTCAAGACAGCCAGCGACTTGGTGTCATTACGCAATCTCGCCAAGCCGAGACGCTGGTCGAAGATCCTGCCCCAGTCGGCGGCTTGCATCTGCCGTAGGTTCTCCAGTGCAATCAGGGCCACCTCAGCGTCCGGATCGCTCTGGGCGTGGCGTTCCAACATCGCGCGCACCTCGGGACGATCGATGCGGCTCAGCCGCTCAATCACCTCCCGGCGAAATCGTGCATCCGGCTCCTTGGCCGCCTCTTCAATCAACGCGATGATCTCTGCGGTGTTCGCGCTCTTCGACCTCTCGCGCACCGCCGCGGTTCTCTGCTCCAGGGTCAGGTGCGGCGCCACGGCGATGGGCGCCTGAGAAAGGAAGAATGCCAGCAGCAAAGACGCGATCATTCTGTGTCCTCCAGGTTTGGTCCGGCGCCATGCATCAGCGAACCAGCCATGGTCGCGCCGAACAGGATCCGGCGCCAGATCTGGTCTTTCATGAAATCGGTTTACTTTCGTTTGAACAGCCACACCTCAGCGAGTCGCGACTGCACCCGCCAGTTCAGTGCCGCTTCATCGCCCGCCTTGTCCCACGTGAGCTCTAATCGCCCGTCGGTCAGGCAATCCGGCGGCACCCGGTACTCCTTGAACTCGCCCATCGCTTTCCCGTCCACCAGCGGCTGCACCCGCCAGCCGTCGATTCTGAGCAGACTCTGGCCGGCGCCCGAAGTCCGCACCATATACGTCCCCTTCGGATCCAACCCCTCGTAGACCATCGCCTTCGGCCACATCGTCACCTGCCATGACAGCCGCGCCCGGCTCTTGCCCTCGTCCCACCACCAGTAGAGCGGACTGTATTCCTCGCTTTCCCCACGGACCACGTGCGGCATCTTCGCGATATTGCCGAGGTCGTCGTAGAAGCTCCCCTCGCCCGGGTTCTCCCATTCGGCCAACTGCCGCAGGCGCTTCGCCTTCTCCGCCTCACCGGACAACTTCCGGATGCGCGCAAACTCGTCTTCCAGCCACCAGCGGTTGTTCAACGGGAGGTCGAGGAAATCGAGCACAGCCCCTCGCTGCGCGTTCTTCGCCTTGTACTTCTCTACGCTGGTTTGCAGGTTGATCGACTGCCAAAGACGCTCGCACAGGTCGATGATCCGCGCGCGCAGTTCTGGTTCCGCCGGCTCGTTGACAAAACGCCTTAGCGACTCCATCGCGCCTTTCATCGCCCCTTCGGAGCCCAGTTCGGAGCCCCGAGCCATCCAGGCGTTTGCTTCTCGTTCAAGCCCGGTGTCAATCAGGAGCCGTCGTCTGACGTAGGCATCATAGTGGGCCCGCAGCAGGCACATCTGCCAGCGCCAATTGCCGGCCAACTCCGGAGTCCTCGCCTCCAAGTCGCGCCACCAACGCCAGGTGGCCTCCACGCTCCCATTCCCGGCCAATGGACCCCGCCAGTTCCGTTCCAGCGCAAGTACTGCGTCAGCCATTTCCGTGGCCAGTGCGGGGGAGAAGTGCAGGCGGCAGTATTCGATGAGGATGTCGCGTGCGTCGCGCCCGGGATCCCAGTCGAGCGTGCTCCACACCACCTTATTAATATCATCGTGGACGCCGTCGGAGTAAGTGATCGAGCCGTCGCTGAATGGCGCGACTCGGCGATGTAACGACGCGTACTCCGTGGGCCGCGGGTTGATTGCCTCGCGCCCCAGCACCAACGCATACGCCTGGTCCCACTCCGGAACCTCGAACTGGCTGAGCTTGTTGTGCGATACGTCCGGATAGAGCCGCAGCTTCATACCCGCAGGCATGCGCCTGCGCGTCTCCGCCTCCGGCGGGCTCGACGGCCCGGCGACGAGTCCGCCGAACCATTCCGGCGCGCCGCATGCGAGCCACCGGTACACCGTCTCCGCCCGGCTTTCGGAAAACCGTTGCAGGGAGAGCCACACTTTGGCCTTTGGATGGGCCGGCCTCACCCGTTCCGCAATCTCGGCGAGAAACGGCAACAACACATCCGGGTCGTGGTTGCCCGGATCGCCCCCCGGCACGAACACTCCCGTGAGCGTCACCGCATCGCGCGACACCTCACTGACTTCGTCCAACAGCCTGGAAGCGTGCGCCTTGTCCTTGGGGTCGAAGTTCACTGGCGTCCAGATCCAATAGTCCATCCCGTATCGCCGGCAGATCTCGGTGATGGCACGGTTCATCTGCCGCTTTGGCACGCGCACGAGCGGGTTAGCAGCTTCGCCCCCGAACGGGATACCCTCGATGCTGTTTATCCCGAACAACGCGAGTTCCCGGATATACTGCTCAAACTGCGGGACGGTCCACGCATCCCAGGAGTTGGCGGTCGACCGGAAGCCCAACTGATGCCCACGGATGGAGGCTTTCGGTGAGGTCGTCACGTCCAGGCTCGCCGGTAACATCAGCTTCCCCTTGCCCCAGTCCAATTCCCGCAGAAAACGCCCCACGCCGTAAAGAGTACCCCGAGCGTCCGCGCCAATGATCCACAGCACCGGCGCTGCGCCGGTTTGGTCCACCCAGAGCCGGAACCCTTCCGCGCGCGGAGTTCCGGCCGGCACGTCCCGGCGCCACTCCGGGACCGTGCGCGCTGAAGTCACCGCGATTACGGGACCTCTTGCTGGCCAGCGCGAGTCCTTCTCCAGCCTTATCGCGCTGCGCTTCTCCAGCTCTTCCACCAGCACCGCGGCCGCCGTCTTCTCCGCCGCGGGCAACTCCCCCGGCCGTACCACCACGACCGCCCTCGTGAGGTCTATGCCCCTGGTGGCGGCGGTTGAGGCGGGCGCCGCCGCAATAATTGGCAATAGAACGGCTGTGCGGCCTATCCCTGCCCAAGCTATGCGATTCATCCGAATCTCCGCCTTCAACCGTCAGGGCGTCACTCTACCAGTGCAGTTTGAGAGCAATGGCTATGATGCGCGGCGAGTTGCCTTGTTCCTGGCGGTACCATCCGAACTCAGTTCGGCTAACCCTGCATTTCCATTTTTGAGCACTTACTCGTAACTTCGTGAGGGCTTCCGACGCCTTTATTCATGCGGGGTTCAACGCGATGAAGACCCTCCGGAGGCCCACACCCAATGGGTGACAAACAAAACCAGCCCTTTCAGCTTTCTTTCAACGCTTCTCTGAAGATCGATTTCCAGGGATCCCGAGTCACCTCCGACGGCGGCCTGATTGTGGTGCGCGAGTTGGA
>VFZS01000332.1 GCA_016871095.1 Acidobacteriota bacterium | reverse complement strand
GCCGACCTGGCCGCGCTGTACCGCATTCCCGTGTGCCTGCACAACGTCAGCGGCCTGGCCCTCAACATGGCCTCGCAGCAATGGTCGGCGGCGGTCTTTAACTGCCCCATGATGGAATGCACCCGCACCGCCGACCAGGCGGAGGAGGCGGCCAGCAACGCCCCGGTGATCCGCAACGGGCGCATGCGGGTCTCGACGCTCCCCGGCCTGGGCCTGGATCTGAACCAGGATTACCTGAAAGCCAACCGTGTGGAGGGGGAGCCGTGGTGGGGATGAGCCTTGGCCCCTCCAAGGCTGGTGGGAAATCCGGCTCCAGAGTCACCATGGGGGGCGCCCGGGCATTCCTCGTTTCAAAGTGAGGTTTGCTTGAAAGATGACATCGTGGTGGTGACTGGCGGCGGCGGCTTCATCGGCGGCCATCTGGTGGCGGACCTGCGCCGCCAGGGATACCGGAGAATTCGCTCGGTCGATGTCAAGCCTTTCGAGGAGTGGTATCAGCACTTCCAGGACGTCGAGAACCTCTCGCTGGACCTCAACCTCAGGGAGAACTGCCAGCGCGCCGCGCACGATGCCCGCCAAGTCTACAACCTGGCGGCCAACATGGGCGGCATGGGCTTCATCGAGCACAACAAGGCGCTGTGCATGCTGTCGGTGCTCATCAACACCCACATGCTCGAGGCCGCGCGGGAATGCGGGGTCCAGAGGTACTTCTATTCCTCCTCGGCCTGCGTCTACAACGCCGAGAAGCAGACGGATCCCAGTTCCCCCGCCCTCAGGGAAGAAGACGCCTACCCGGCCCTGGCCGAGGACGGCTACGGGTGGGAGAAGCTTTTCAGCGAGCGCATGTGCCGCCACTTCAGCGAGGACTTTGGCCTGTACACCCGCGTGGCGCGTTATCACAACGTCTACGGCCCGCACGGCACCTGGGACGGCGGGCGCGAAAAGGCTCCCGCCGCCATCTGCCGCAAGATCATCGCGGCCAAGACCTCGGGCCGCCTGGAGATCGAGATCTGGGGCAACGGCCACCAGACCCGCAGCTTCATGTACATCGACGACTGCCTTCTGGGCACCCAGATGATCATGGATTCCGGCATCCTGGAGCCTGTCAACCTGGGCTCGAGCGAGCTGGTCTCCATCAACCAACTGGTGGATATGGTCGAGGACATCGCCGGAGTGAAGGTGCAGCGGCGCTACGATCTGACCGCGCCCAAGGGGGTCAACGGCCGTAACAGCGACAACACGCTGATCCGGAAGTACCTCCACTGGGAGCCAGGCATCCGTCTGCGGGACGGCCTGGAGAGGACCTACGCCTGGATCCACGATCAGTTCCTGGCGCGACAGGCCGGCCGCAAGGTGGTCACGGCTTAGGCAGGCCGCACGTGGGGCCAAGTAGCGCTCATGCGGTTCCTCGCTGAACCACCCGCGCCCCCTGGCCGTTGACATCCCGGGGCCGCGGGTGGACAATGGCTTTGATATCTGGAGGCGAGAGGGGACCGCGGGGATCAGCCGCGAGCCCGCTTCTCCCCGCTGGAAAGGCACTGGGGCCGCGCGATCCCTCGGTCAGTGGAAGCCGGCATGGAAAGCGAGTTTAACCACATCCGGTTGCATGTCGTTGACCAACGCTTCGACAACTGGGAGCATTTCATACGCGAGACTCCGGAGTACTCGATCGGCCTGGAGGTCATGGACGACCTCCCCGGTCACCGGGGGCACTGGGTGCACTTCGACCACCACGTGGGCGTCATCCGGGAAGTCACCATGAGCGCGGCCATGCAGGCCTACATCGCGGTCCGCCAGGGCCGCTTGATGGAACGCTGGCTGCGCCACCGTAATCCGGTGCCGGTGTACGTGTGGAACTCCGACCAGGACGTTTGCCTGGCCGCCTTCGTGCTCGAGTACCACGAGCTGCTCGAGCGCGCCCAAGGCATGCCCTTGCTGCGCTGGATCGTCCAGTACAACAACAAGATCGACGTGTGCGGCGGGCTGTACCCGGTCAACCTGGGTGAACTGGTGAAGAACCACTTCACCTGGGTGTTCGAACCGTACCGGCAGCAGCGCATGCGGGGCAAGATGCACGGCGATGAGTGGCTGGTCCGCAAGACCATCCGGGAAGTCTGCGACCGCCTGCTGGCGCTGCTGGAGGAACGGGCCGGCACCGCGCCAATCACTACGCAGCCGCAGATACTGTACGCCTCGCCTTTCGACTTCGTGATCGTGGACGAGAAGGGCGATCCCATCTCCCGTCTGGTCCTGGCCGCCCAGGGGCACCGCAACCTCATCAGCTTGTTGTGCACCCGTCCGACGGGCCGTTACACCTACAGCGTGATTCGCGGTTCGCCCTATGACGAAGACGTCTTTCAGGTCCCCCGCCTGATCGAGGCCTTCCAGGCGGCTGAAGACCAGCCCCACGTGAAGATCTGGGGCGGCTCCAATCTGGCCGCTGGTTCCGACAGCGAGCTGGGCAGCAGCCTGCACTGGACCCAGTTGCGCGACATCGCCGAACCGCTCGTCCGCGAGGCCTACCTGACCAGCGGCTCCGGCGTGCCTGGCGCGACGCCTCCTTAGGCCGCCAAGCGGCACCACCGGCAGACAAAGCACAGCAGCACCTTGGTGGCCGCCACCACGGAATCGATCTCCAGGTATTCGTCGGCCGCGTGCGTGTTTCCGCCCCGGGCGCCCCACAAGACCGCGGGAATCCCGGCGACCTGGTGGAAGATGTACATATCGCACGGACCCTCGATGCCCGCCACCGGCGCTTCCGTTCCCAGCACCGCGGAAGCACAGGCGGAAAACCCCGTCACGAGCGGTTCCTCTGGAGTGATCGCCGAGCCTGGCATCCAGCGAATAGGAAAGCTCACTTCCGGCATCACCTGGAACAACTCCGGCGCCGCGGCCCTGACGCCTTCGAGCCAGTCGAAGAACTCCCGCTCGACGGCCCCCTGCTCTTCGCCCGGCATCAGTTGCCAGTACATCTCGACCCGGCAGACTTCCGGAACGGTGATCGGCTCGGTGACGCCCCAGGGAGAGGTAAAGACCTTGGTGATCCAGACCGGCACCGGGTCCGCCTGCTGAGCGTAGAATTCGTGCGGCGGGGCGGTCTTCCGCCGCGCGGCGGCGAACTCAGGAACCCGGCCCAAGAAATGGGTGAGCTGGCAAATGACGCCCGTGGAAGTGGGGTCCCCGCCGAGGATGCCTCCCGACGACCGGAAGGTGATGTGCGCAGTGCGGCCTCCCCGCTGCGCCGCGCAAATCCGCAGGAAGGATGGCTCGGAGATCACCGCCGCATCGGCGTTGAAACCCTGAAGCCGGCCGGCCAGGGTCCCGTTGACGCCGCCGAACTCCTCGTCTACCACGGTTTCGAACACCAGGTCGCCGGACAGGCGCAGGCCCAGGTCCGCGAGCGCTTCGACGACAAAAAGATTGGTCCCCACGCCGCCCTTCATGTCGTTGGAACCGCGCCCGTACAGGCGATTGCCTTCCACCTGTCCGCCGAACGGGTCGCGGGTCCAGGGTTGCGTGCCGCCAGGCACCGTATCGATATGCCCCGAGAGCACCAGGGAACGGCCGCCGCCGGAGCCCTTCAATCGCGCGCCCAGATTGGGCCGGTTCGTGTAGTCGCGGCCCGGCCAGAACAGCGGATGCTCGCGCAAGCCGGGGGCCTCGGTAGGCTCATACAGCACCGGCTCCCAGCCCAGCCGGCGCAGCGCCGCCGCCAGGTACTCCTGGCAGGCGCGCTCCGCTCCGGTGGGCGGTGTGTTCTCGGAGGGAATCCGCACCAGCTCGCGGATGATCTCCACCAGCCGCTCCCGGCGCTCGTCCACGTAGGCGACGATTCTCTTCTCCAGCGCGCTGTCCACTGGCATGCTTTGCTCCTGGCTGCGCGGCGACTACCGCGCCCGGATCTCCCGGTAGAGACTCTTCTGGGAAGCCAGCAGTTCCTCGATCCAGGCGGCCACGGCCTGGCGCCCGCGGGTCACGAACTGCCGGGCGTCGCTCTCGTCGATGGTGTCGTGCGGATCTCCGCCCAGCACCCGCACGCGCCGCCCCGAAGGAACGCTCTGGCGGAAGGCCTCGAGCTGGTTGCGGATCTCGACCGCCCGCGCCGAGCGCGCCTGCGGCAGCATCCATTCGAGCGTCTGAAGGTAGGCCAGGTCGTCCACCGCCTCGCGCATCCCGTCCCAGGACACCGAGTACACCAGCGGCCCGCCCGGGGTGCGTGGCGGCCACACCATGCTCATCGAGGAATCCGCGCTGGCGCTGTCGAAATCGTCGTAGGGGTCGCCGGCGCGGTAGTTGTAGGCCCAGAACCAGACCGATCTGGCCCGGTGCACCCACGGCGTCCAGGCATAACTCCGGCGCAAGGCCGCCTGATCACGGCTGGAGCCGGAGCCGTACAGCCAGAACGGCATGCCCGACTGCTCCGCCAGCGCGCTGATGGCCGCGAAGTCGCCGTTGGCCACCAGGATGTCCACCATGTGGTTGATGGCCTTGGCCCAGGCGATGCGGTTCATGGTTACGCCGTAGATCTTCAACTCGGGCCAGAACGACTTGATGAAGCGGTAGCGGTTCTCGTGCTCCTCCATCAGGCGCTCGGTCGGCTCGTCGTAGATGATGAAGACGATCTCCGGCCAGCGCCGTTCAGCCGCGTGGCTCTTGATGGCCAGCATCAGCTCCTTGAGGCGCCGGTTCAGCTCGGGGTGGCTGACGTCGGAGAAGTTGAGCTTCTTGCCGTCGCGCACCACCGGCTCCGGTCGCGGGATCTGGAACACCTGGGAAAGCATGTTCTCCATGTGGCTGCTGGCGTCGTTGCCCAGCGACCACACCACCGGCCCCTTCATGCCCGCCTGCTGGAGTTCCTGCATCCAGCGATCGGCCTGCGAGAAATCAACCTTCATGACGCCCGCGTCATTGCTGACTCGCACCGCGACGGACCCCCAGAAGAACTGAAGCGCATCGAAACCGCGCTCGTGGAGATCTCGCATGTGTTGCGGGGTGATGTCTGCATCCCGCGCGCCGCAGAAGGCCCCGAAGAAGACGCCCGGATCGCGGCGCAGCCGGAACGGGCGGATCCTGTAGGCCAGCCGCGCCGCTGCGTCCCGCAGCCGGATGGTGAGGTTGTAGCGGCCCGGCCGTGCCTCTGGCCCCGGCTTCAACGTCAGCCAGTAGACGGACTTACCCGGTTCCCGGAAGCTGACAGTGGAGACCTCTTCCAGCAAGTAAGGTTGCGTGACCTCCGCGTTGCCGCGCAGCTTGCGGCGATGCGGCGTCGCGATCCGCGTCTCCACCCGTACGCCCGCCGGCAAGCCCCGCACGCGCAACGGTTCCGCGTCCAGCGAAACCGTCGAAGTCACCAGCAAGGCGATGGACTCAGCCTCGCCCACCGCCGCCGCGATCTCGGCTCGCTCCACGGGCCGGAGCGCCTCGAAGTTGCACGGCAGATCCAGCGCGTCAACCACCTGGAGGGTGACCTGTGGCGGGGCGGCGGCAAGCGTAGCAACCGCGGTCAGTACCATCAGCAGCGCGAAAAATCGTGATTCCGTGATACACCTCCCGCCATTCGAGAGTGTATCACCGCGCCTTGCTTAACCGGCGGAAATACTCCGCCACCGCGTCCCCGTAACCCGGGGGAACCTGCTCGGACGCGCCGGTGCGGACCTGCTCGCCGGAGCGCTCTTCAAGCCCCCGCCGCAACTGCAATTCGATTTGTTCAAGTTGCGGAAGGACCCGGGTGCGGAGCTGCTCCAGCAGTCGCGGATTGCCGGGAAAGCGCCGGGGATCCAGCCGTTCCATCTCGCGGATCAGTTGCTGGATCTCGGCCGCCAGTTCGGGGCGGCCCTCGACGGCCTGCCGCAACCGCGACAGATCGCGGAGACCCTCGCCATACAAACGGCCCGCCTCCGAGGGATCGCCTGCCCGGGGGACCATGGCGCCGGGATCGGCCGGACGCCAGTCGCCGCGATTCATGGCGGAGAAGTCCGTGGCGCGCGGGCCGCCTCCCAGATTCTGGATGCCGCGTCGCAGCCGCTCCAGACCGGCCAGCCCTCTTTCCATCTCATTGCCGCCCTCGCCCTCCAGCGCGCCCTGAGCGCCGCGGAGCCGGGCGCGAAGCTGCTCCAGGCCCGCCGACACCACGCCCTCGCGCGGCGCCAGGTACTGCCCGAGCCCGCGGCGCAAAATCTCCGCGGCGTATCGCATGCGCAGCGCAAGTTCCTCCTGCTGCATCTCGCCCAGCGCCTCCCGCAGGCGCGCCGCGGCCCCGCGCTGGCTGCCGGCCAGATCCCGCGCGGCGTCTTGCATGTCGCGCTCCAGCCGCTGTAGCTCCTCGAGCTGGCGCAGCTTCTCCTGCGCCAGTTGCTCGGCCTGCTGACGGCGCTCGGCCGGCGGCGCG
>VFZS01000331.1 GCA_016871095.1 Acidobacteriota bacterium | reverse complement strand
TATCCCTTCGGGCCGGGCGGGCGCGGCGGCCCGGCGAGCCGGCTGAACGGCGGCTGGGGCGTGGTGCGCCGCCGCGACGGCACGGTGATCAAGCAGTAGGCGCGCCAGACCGCGATCGGTTACAGCGGCCAGTCGGTGGGCTCGGCGGTGGAGATGTCGAGGTAGCCCTGCTGCGGGAGGGCATCCAGCGGCAGGCCATCTTTCCACAGCGACAGTTGCAGGCGCACGGCTTGCCCGGACTTGACTCCCAGGGCGGCCAGCGCGAAACGGGCCTCCAGAATCTTGCGGAAGGCAAACTCGGAGGGCGCGGCCGGGGCTTGGTGCGGCCGGGCGCAAGCACCCGAGGCCAGTCTGACCCCGCCCGGCGCGAATTCGAGCACGAAGCAACTGACCAGCCCGGGATCCGCCGCGGACTGTAAGCTCAGGCGCGCCTCCGCCCCCGGCAAAGCCTCCAGCGCGGCGGTCTGGAAGTCGATGCGCACATAGAGGTGCACGCCGTCGCTGCCGTAGAAGAGCTCCCGCATCAGGAAGCGCTTGCCGTGCATGGCGCCGGAGCGGGCCTCCACGCGGTAGCTGCCCGCGCCCAGCCACTCGAAGTAGGAGGTGACTTCGCCGTCGATCGTCGGCCGGATCGGTCCGCTGGGTGGCAGATGATAGTCCTTGGCGGCCAGCGTGAGAATGGGGCGCGACAGCTCATCCGGGGGGCGCAGGTTCAGCGCCCGGTAGACGTTGGCCAGGTGGGTGCGGAAGAGTTCGTCGAACTCCGCCCGGTAGTCGGAGGCGTGCTCGGGACCATACCACCAGCACCAGTCGCTGCCTTCGGCGATCAGCAGCTCTTCCTGGGCCAGGGCCCGGTTTTCCTCGGAAACCTGGACGGCCTGCTCGTCGAAAGTGCGGCGCGCGCGCAGCAGGTACTCCCAGGCGCGGTTGTCCTCCTCTGCCCCGATCCAGATGTCGAAGTTGGCGCCGATCCAGGAGCCGGGGAAGATGTGGTCCAGCGGCTGCGGCTCGAGGCGCTCCATGGCCTGGCTGACGGTAAGGGCCTCCAGGCGGGGATCCTCGTCGATCTGGCGGTAAAGCTCCCGCAAGAAAGGACGCCCGTTGCGCTCGTAGTACTCCCAGGCGTTCTCTCCGTCCAGGATGACGGGCACGAGCGCATCCCGCCCGGCGGCCAGGATGCCGCGGCAGTTCTCGCGGATGCGGCCCAGGAAGTCCCGGGCCGCCTCAGCCGCCCCCAGACGCGCGTACACGAAGCCGATCAGGTCGCTCAGCGCGTGGTCGCGGAACAGCATGCGCATCTCGCGCCCGCCATGGCGCCACACATGCGGCCGGTAGGTTTCCTCGACGCCCGCGGCATGGCCCAGCGTGCGCGCCAGCACGCCGTTGTCGGTGGCCGCCCAGCGGAAGCCCGCCTCCGCGGCCAGACCCAGGGCCTCATCCGAGACGGATCCCTCCGAGGGCCACAACCCGGCGGGCGCCGCGCCGAAACGGTCCGCCATGTAGATCCGTGCCCGCTCCAGTTGCAGCCGGGCATCCGCCGGGTAGCGGAACCGGGAGGGCAGCGGCACGTAGGGGTGGGCGACTTCGGCGATATTCGAGTCGCATAGCAGCGGCAGGATGGGGTGGTAGAAGGGCGTGGTCGAGATCTCGATCTGCCCGCGCTCGAGGAACTCGCGGTGCACGGGCAGCACCGCGCCCAGAATCTCGCGCTGCTTGCGGGCCATGGCTTGCTGGTCGCCCAGGGTGAAGTCGCGCCCCTGGGCCGCCAGCTCGCGCACCTCCGCGTCGCGGGCGAGATACTCCTCGTCGAACCAGGCCAGTTGCGAGAGCACCTGGAGATCGCGCACCGCCTGCGTGCCGAACAGCAGGCGGGCGCGCTGCGGGTTGCGATCGGCGGCCCGCCAGGCGTCGTACAACTCCCCGTAGCGGGGGTAACGGTAGATCATGCGCGCCGGATTACCCGCGAACGAGCCTCGCAGGAGGTGGTCCAGCTCGGCCTGGCTGAGGGACTCGGCGGGGCGCAGCGCGCCAGCCAGCCACGGATCATCGGCTTGGCCCGCGGCGTACTCCTCGACCTGCATCAGCATGGAGGGCACCAGGTTGAAGGTCACCCGCACCTGGGGGAACTCCTCCAGCATGCGCACCATGCCGTAGTAGTCCTTGAGCGCGTGCAGGCGCGTCCAGGGCATGCAGTACTGGCCCGAGATGAGGTCCTTGTAGAAGGGCTGGTGCATGTGCCAGAGGAAGCACAGGTAAGTCCGCGGCATGGGCCTATAGTCCCAGTGTACGCTTTCGCGGCGGCGGCGGGAGCGGCTCCCGATGGCCAGGGGCGCGCGCCTAAGGGTGCGCCCGATTCGGCGGGCCGCCTACGAACCTTCGAGTCTGGACAGATCCGCCAAGTCCTGCGGCCTGCCCGACGCGCGCTTGTTCCGGATGAAGTGTTCGCGACTGATGAAACAAACCGGGATGCCGTCCAGCGCCGCGGGCACGCGTGCGTCCCAGGCCTCTTCGAAGGAGACCCCGGTCAGGGTGGTAAGCATATCAACACGGTTCGGTTCGCGGCCAAGCTGGATGGCGCGGTAGCTCTCGGTGAAATCCTCGGCGGACAGACCGACCGAGCCGAAGCCGAAATCCTGGAGCGCCTGCTCGACCCGAGCGGCGTTGTCAGGCGTGGGCCGCACCCATAGGTCGAGATCCTTGGTGTAGCGGGGCCAGCCGTGGTAGGCCAGGGCATAGGCCCCCACGATGAGATACTCAACCCTGTTTGAGTTGAGCGATTCGATAAACTCTTTGAAGTCCTTGGGAAGGGGCATCGCTCTGCTGCCACGGATGAGCCAGGAGGTGCAATAGAATCTCGAGCCGCTCCTCCGGAGACATACGCCGGTAGTCCTCCCGCTCGGCCTGCTCGGCCTCCTCGAAGGTGCGGAATTTCCTTACGATTCTGTCCACCACTGTCCATGTTACCGCGCGGCCACGCATCGCGCGTCGGGGCTCACCGTCAACGACAGCGGTCCCGCGTCCTCGGCCACGCCCCCGGCCGCCGGCTGCGGGAACTCCCGGCGGCGGCCGGTGTCCAATCCCAGTGAAGAGCAACATTCGGGAGGTGGCCGCCGTGCTGGAAGTTCAGCAGATCGCCAAGGTTTACGGCAGTATCCCCGCCGTCAGAGAGCTGAGCTTCACGCTGCGACCGGGTGAGATCTGCGGATACCTGGGGCCTAACGGCTCCGGCAAGACCACTACCCTGAAGATGCTCACCGGGCTGCTGAAGCCCACCCGCGGCCACATTCTGTTCCAGGGGGTGGACATCCGGCGGCAGTTGATCGAATACCGCAGCGTGCTAGGCTACGTCCCCGAGGAACCTCACGTCTACTCCTACCTCACAGGGCCGGAGTACTTGCAGTTGGTGGGCCGCCTGCGCGGGATTTCCGAGAGTGTCCTGGCGGAGAAGACCGAGCGGTTCCTGCGATCGCTCTCGCTGTGGACGGATCGCTACGCGCCCATCTCCGCCTACTCGAAGGGCATGCGGCAGAAGATCCTGATCGCGGCTGCGTTGCTGCACGCCCCCAAGGTGATCCTCCTGGACGAACCCTTTTCCGGCCTTGATGTTACCTCCAGCCTGATCCTGAAGAACCTGCTGAAGTCGCTGGCCGCCCAAGGCAAGATAGTGCTGTACAGCTCACACGTGCTCGAGGTGGTGGAGCGGGTGTGCTCGCGGGTCATTATCTTGCACCGCGGGCGGGTGGTGGCCGACGACTCGGTGGAGCGCCTGCGGGACCTGATGAAGCTGCCCTCGCTGGAGGAGATCTTCGCCCAGTTGGTGGTGGGGGAGGACACCGAGCAGGTGGCCTGGCAGTTGGCGGGCGCCATGCAACTGTGACCCTGGAGCCGCCATGCAGAACCGTCATCGCCTGCGGGAGGAAGCGCAACAGTGGAAGCTGCTGGCTCGCACCTTCTGGGAGCGCTTCTTTGACAATGAGCTGGTCGCGATGAAGGGCGAAATGCAGCACACCCTTACCCAGATCGTGGCGCTGCTCACCGCTGTAGGCACGACCATTTCGCTGTTGCTGTTGCTCAAGTACTCACTCATCCTGGTCCCGCGTTCCCGCTTGGCCGAAGTGACTCGAGTGGCCTCCTGGGCCGACAAGACCTTCTTCCTGGCCTACAGTATGGTGGCCTTCGGCTTCTTGACGGTGCTCTGTTGGGACGCCCTGTTCCCGGACCGCCGCGATGCCATGGTCCTTACGCCCCTGCCACTCAAGACTCGGACCGTGTTCCTGGCCAAACAGGCCTCGCTGGCGGTCTTTCTGCTGATCTTCGCCGGCGCTATCAACCTGCTCCCGGCGCTGCTGTTTCCTCTGGTGGCCAGTCCTCAGACGGCCTCGCGGCTGGGGCTGGCCGGGCAGATTGCGGCTCACCTGCTGAGCACTCTCGCAGCCAGCGCCTTTGTCTTCTTCGTGTTGCTGTCGTTGCACGGCCTGCTGATCAGCGTGCTTTCCCACCGCCAGTTCCGCCGGGTCGCGGCGTTCGCGCAACTGGCTTGTCTGTTCTCCCTGTTGGCGCTGTTCTTCCTGCTGCCACAGATGTGGTCCTGGAGACTGCTGGCGGATCCCGAGCGCATGGCCGCCGGAAGGATGGTGCCGCCGCTGTGGTTCCTGGGACTGTACGAGGTCTTGCAGGGCGCCGCCCCGCCGGTGTTCCGGCCGTTGGCCAAGCGGGCGCTGTGGGCGCTGGCGCTGGCGGCCGCCAGCGCCCTGGTGATCTACGCGGCCTGCTACCGGCGGCATGTGCGCCGGTCACTCGAGGCAGTGGAGCTGGCGCCGGAGAAGTCCAGCCGCCGCACGGAGTGGGTGAGCAGCCTGGTCAACCGGCTCCTGGTGCGGCGGCCGACGGAGAGGGCCTGCTTTCACTTCATCCTGAAGACCATGGCGCGCAGCCGGCATCACCGGCTGTTCCTGGCCGGCTACCTGGGCGTGGGGCTGGCATATGTCGCCGAGGCCGTGGTTCGCCTGGTGATCCAGGGAGGTCCCGGGCAGCTCTTCCAACCGAGCCCGGTCATGCTGGCGGTCTCCCTGGTGCTCCTGTTTTTTGTGCTGGTGGGGATGCGCGTCCTGTTCACGGTGCCCGCCGAGCTGCACGCCAACTGGATCTTCCAGTTGACGGAACACCGGGATCGCCGGCCGTACCTAGCGGCGGTCCGCAAGGCGGTGCTGGCCGTGGGCGTGGCGCCACTGGTCGCAGTGGGCTTGCTGGGGTACGCGTTGTTGTGGGGCTGGGCGCCGGCGCTTAAGCACGCGCTCTATTGCCTCCTGCTGGCTCTGCTGCTGATGGAGGGTCTGCTGCTTGGGTTCCGCAAGATTCCCTTTACCTGTTCCTATCTGCCCGGCAAGGCCAATCTGAAGGTGATGTGGCCGTTCTACTGGGTCGGTTTCAGCCTCTACGCCGTCTCGACGGCAGGGCTGGAGGCCTGGTTGTGGCGCACGCCGTGGAGGTTCGCCGCCTTCGTGGTCGCGGCGGCGGCAGCTCTGGCGGTGCTGGTGGCGCTTCGCCGCCGGCGGGTACGGCGCGGACTCGAGTTGGTCTACGAAGAAGCGCCCGAACCCACGGTCCGGACCCTGGACTTACAGGAGTGGCCAGCCGCGGCCGGCCTCTGATCCCGGCGCCGGCGGGGCGGGTCGTCGATCGCGCAAGGGTGTGAACCTCCACCGGGGACAGCACGGAGCCATGCCGGCGGGCCGGCACTCAGAAGCATGAGAATCCTGGGACAGGCCGGGGTGTCCACGGAGGGACACCCAAGCCTGTCCCGGATTTTCAAGAGAGCAGTGCGCCGAGAAGTACTTCAAAGCCTTCCTGGAGGAAGCAGACCTCTCTTATCGCAAGACTCACGACCTCGTAGTCTTGCTTAGGCAGGCCAAGGGCCTGCTCCCTGAACTGGAGGCTGCGCGCCAGACCTTGGCCGAGCTGAGCACGTATGGCGTGGCCGCTCGCTATCCGGGCATCCGGGCGGACGCCGAAGCTGGACGCAGCGCCATGAGTGCGGCGGAGGTGGTCCGCTCGGCGATTCGTCCAAGGCTGGGCTGCACGTAGCTGGAGCGCCGCACCAGGGATGGCAGGCCCCCTACCGTCCGAACAGGCTGCGCACAGGGGCGGGTGGATCGCCGCCGCGCAGGGCGCGCCAAAGAATGTCGTTCAGCTCGTGGTCGTCGATGCGGTCGGCTTCGCTGAAATCCAGCGCCGCCGAGCGCGCCGCGGTGGGCGAGGCCGCCGGGTTGCGCTCCTCCAGCGACATGCGCGGCTTCTCGGCGGTGTAGGGACGCAGGTCCGGCGTGGCCTGGAAGGCATTCGCCATGGGCCGCGCGGCGGCGTCAAAGTGCGTCATCGGCCGCAGCCCCAGGATCAG
>VFZS01000330.1 GCA_016871095.1 Acidobacteriota bacterium | reverse complement strand
GTCATACCTAAACATAACAGGCTTTTTCTGTTCTGTCAACACTTAACGTAGTAATACTAGGTGCCGCTGGTAGGTGGGAATCAGGCGGTTCCCGGCATACGGCCCCGCGGCCATAGACAACAGGGTCTCTTCCGGGATCACCAAGTCCTCGGGAGCCACGAGCTGGCGTTGCTGCTCGTCGTAGACGACTGCCCGTTGCTGCTGCCTTTCCAGCAGCTTGAACGGCTCGAGCCGCTCCCCAGTGACAACCCGCCGGAAATCCCCCAGCACCTCTGTCTGCACACGGTAAGCGGTGGTCTTGCCTATCCGCCCCAGCTCCAAGTGGTACTCCCACCTGGAGGCAGGATGCTCCGCTGGGGGACTAAACGCCAGTTTCAACTGTATCGAGTCCACCGCAGCGTTCCATAGCAAGGGTTCGATACCCCCTCCCATCTGCACATGCTTGCCCAGTCCGCCCTGCGCGGAGATGCAAAGCAGCTCCAGCGCACGCAGCAGGTTGGACTTGCCGCTCGCGTTCGGGCCGATGGCGATGTTGAGGTCCTGGGGCGGCCAACCGACGTCCTGCAAAGACCGGAAACCTTCCAGTTTGAGTTCCTGGATCTTCATAAGTCCTTCCATTGTGCGCGGAGTCACACGCTCACGATTTTACCAACAGATCACTGAAGGGGATCGCCGGACGGATAGAATGGGAACATGCTCTGGGCTTTGCTGCTGCTCCTCGCCGCGCCGGCCTCTCCACAGGCCCGCAGCACGCCCTTCCCCATCTCGACGATCAGCGTCACCGGCAACGCGAACTACTCCGAGCAGCAGGTGCTGGCGGTGGCCGGACTGAAGCTGGGCCAGCGCGCGACGGTCAAGGATTTCGAGGCCGCCCGCGACCGGCTGGGCGCCAGCGGCGTGTTCGAGAAGATCAGCTTCCAGTACGGTCCTGCTCCGGGCGGCAAGGGTTACGCTGTCACCTTTGAGGTCATCGAGGGCGGCCCCTTCTTTCCAGTGCACTTCGAGGAGCTGCCGGCTGCGCCGGCGGAACTCCGCGGCGTGCTACAGCGTTCCGACCCGCTCTTCGGCCAGAAGATTCCCGCCACCGAGCGGGTGCTGAGCCGCTACGTCAAGGCGCTGGAGGAGCACTTGAGCGCCCGCAGCTTCAAGGAGCCGCTCGCCGCGCGGGTGCTCTCCACCGACTCCGGTGAAGTCGCGGTCGTGTTCCTGCCCGCCGCCGGGCCGCCGCCTGTCGCCCAGGTAGAGTTCACCGGCAATGAGGTGCTACCCACCGCGGCCCTGGCGACAGCCGTGAATGCCGTGGCCATCGGCATGCCCTATAAAGAGACCCGCTTTCGCCAGATTCTGGAAACCAACCTTCGCCCGCTGTACGAGGCCCGGGGCCGCGTGCGCGTGGCCTTCGTCGAAATCAAGACCGAGCCGGCCAAGGACGTAGATGGTCTCGTCGTGACGGTCCGCATGACCGAGGGCGCGAGCTACAACCTGGGGCAGGTGCGCATCGATAGTCCGGTCGCGGCCGAGGAGGGCCTTCAGAAGATCGCCGACCTGCGCTCCGGCGATGTGGCCAACTTCCAGCAGGTGCAGGCCGCCCTGGGCCGTCTCGAGCAGCGTCACCGCGAGGAGGGCTACATGCGCGCCACGGCGCGCGCCGAGCGCTCTATCGACGACCAGAAACTCACTGTGGATCTGACCATCCGCATCGAGCCCGGCCCCCAGTACGCTTTTGGCGCGCTGACGATCGAAGGTCTCGACCTGCACGGCGAGGACGCCGTGCGCAGGCTCTGGGCGCTCAAGCCGGGCCAGCGCTTCAACGCCGGCTACCCCGACTATTTCATCGAGCGCATCCGCGAGGAGGGTGTGTTCGACAACCTGGGCAAGACCAAGGCCGTGCCGAGCCAGAACGACACGGCCCGCACCGTGGACGTGAAGCTCATCTTCGCGCCTCCGGAGAAACCCAAGCCCAAGCCGGGGCCACGCTAGTGTGGCGCACCGCAGGCAGCTCCGTGGCCCGACCGCTCCCTTACGGTCGCGGCTCGGAAGCCGATTCCGAGCCACGCGCGTAAGCAAGTGGTCCTGCCGGGCGTGTTATCGTGAGGGGTAGTGTCCTCACCGTTGGAAGTTCGTCTCGAGCGCTATGAAGGGCCGCTCGATCTGCTGCTGGACCTGATCCGCAGGCAGCAGATCGACATATGGGACATCCCCATCGCCCGCATTACCGCGCAGTACCTGGAGCACATCGAGCGCGCCGCCGAGCTGGACATCGACCTGGGGGCTGAGTTCATCTTCATGGCCGCGACCCTGATCCACATCAAGTCGCGCCTGCTCCTGCCGCGGGACCCGGAGCTGGAGAAGCTCGCTCCCGAAGACGATCCCCGCCGCGAGCTGGTCGAGCGGCTGCTCGAGCACGAGCGCCTCAAGAACGCCGCCGAGATGCTCCAGCAGAAACGCCTCCTCGAGGAGAGCGTCTGGTCCAACCCGAGCATCCAGGAGTTTCTTGGCGACGAAGACCAGCCCGGGCTTTCCGTCACCCTCTTCGATCTGGTGAAGACGTTTCAGGAAGTGCTGCAACGAACGAGGCAGCGTCCCGTCTACCAGGTCAACGGCGCCGAAGTGAGCGTGCAGGACATGATCCTGTACCTGCGCTCGGCGCTCCAGAGCCGGCCCCGCGGCGAAGCCGTCCCGGTGCGCGAGCTGTTCGAGAGCCAGCCCAGCCGCCCGGCCCTGATCTGCCTGTTCCTGGCCATGCTGGAGCTGGCCAAGCTGGGCGCCCTGGTGCTGATCCAGCGCCAGGCGTTCGGCGACATAGCCGTCCGCGCCCACAAGCGATTTGAAGAGGTCATGGCCTCCGAGCACTTCCTGAACAACCTCGAGAAAGACTATCACTGAGCCGCATGCAACCTGAGGAGAACAGCCAGACCTCCGTCCCCGCCGAGCAGGCCGAACAGATGCTGCTGGAGATCGGCGCGCCGGGGGCCCCGGAGAGCGACGCCCAGCTCCAGGCCGTGGTGGAGGCCATAGTGTACGTGGCCGAGGAGCCGGTCACGGCGGCGCAGATCGCGCCGGTGATCGGGGCGCCCGAGGACAAGGTGCGCGCGGTGCTGGTCCAACTGGCCGCTGGCTCGAACGCGCCGGAGCGAGGCGTGGTCATACGCGAGGTGGCCGGCGGCTACAAGATGGGCACCAAGCCCGAGCACCACGAGGCCGTGCGCGCCTTCGCCAGCAGCCTGAAGCCGCCCCTCAAGCTCTCGCTGGCCGCCCTGGAGACCCTGGCCGCCATCGCCTACAAGCAGCCCATCACCGCTCCGGAAATCATGGAGATCCGCGGCGTGCAGGGCGCGGGCGTCCTCAAGACGCTGCTCGAGCGCAAGCTCATCACCGCCGCCGGACGCAAGAGCGTGGTGGGCCGCCCCATCCTCTATCGCACCACCAAGGAGTTCCTGCTCCAGTTCGGCCTGAAGGATCTCAGCGAGTTGCCCACGCTGAAGGAATTCGAGGACCTGCGGCGCATGGCTGTGGGCGAGGAAGAGCCGAGGCCGGCGGAAGCGGGCCAGGAACCACAGGCGGAAACGTCTGTTTCACCCGATGCCTGAGGAGCGGCTACAGAAGATCCTCTCGCGCGCCGGGGTGGCCAGCCGCCGCCAGGCCGAGCAGCTCATGGTTGAGGGTCGGGTCACCGTCAACGGAAAGGCGGTCACCGAACTGGGCGCCAAGGCCGACGTCGAGCGCGACCATGTCAAGGTGGACGGGCGGAGGTTGCGCCAGCCGCGCCGGTTCGTCTACCTGGCCTTTCACAAACCCCGCGGGTGCGTCACCACGCTGCGCGATCCCCAGGGCCGTCCCACGGTCATGGAGTTCCTGCACGGCGCCAAGGCCCGCGTGTACCCAGTGGGCCGTCTGGACTACGCCAGCGAGGGGCTGCTGCTGTTCACCAACGACGGCGACTTCGCCAACCTGCTGACCGCGGCTTCCAGCCACGTTCCCAAGACCTACCTGGTGAAGGTGACCGGACTGCTCTCACCCGAGCAGGAGCAGCAGTTCCGCAGGGGCATCCCGCTGGAGGGCCGCGGCACCGCCCCGGCCGGTCTGCGCCTGGTGCGCCGCGGCGAGAACCCCTGGTACGAGGTCCGCCTCATCGAGGGCCGCAAAAACCAGATCCGCATCATGTTCAAGCACTTCGGCCGGCTGGTGGAGAAGCTCAAGCGGGTCCGCATCGGATTCCTCGAGCTGGGCGCCCTCAAGCCCGGGAAGTGGCGCCCGCTCGCGCCGGGCGAAGTCGAGCGCTTCCGCACGCTGCTCCAGTCCAAGGCGGGCCGCTCCTCATAGAACCCGCCGCCGCTGGCTGGCAGGACCGTGCTCTCAGACCGGGGACCCTGAAGAAGTCCGCCTCAGCCGCCGAAGTATGCAGCGGAGTGTATATCGGCGGTGTTACGAGTACTTACGCGTGGCCGGCCCCATTGGGCGATGCTGGGCGTGCTGCTGGGCCTGACGGCCGCAGGCGCGCCCGGGGCTGAGCCTGCCCCTTCTTTCGCCAGGCTGCCCCTGGCCTTCGAGCCTAACCGGGGCCAGGCACAGGCCGCGGTACGCTTTCTGGCGCGCGGCGCCGGCTACGCCCTCCAACTCACGGACCAGGGAGCGGCGCTGGCGCTGCGGGCGCATCCGGGCCAGCCCCAGGTCGTGGTTCGGATGACCCTGGAGGGCTCCGCGCCGCCCTCCAGCGTGACCCCCGAGGCGCCCACGGGCGGCTTGGCCAGCTACTTCCGCGGAAATGACCCCACCCACTGGCGTACCGCCGTGCCGATGTTCGCCCGGGTGGCATATCGAGGGGTATACCCCGGCGTCGATCTGGTCTACTATGGCCGCGAGGGCGCGCTGGAGTTCGATTTCGTGCTGGCCCCGGGGGCGGATCCCGGCGTGATCGAGCTGCGTTGGGAAGGCGTTCGCTCTCTCCGCGTGGACTCGATCGGGGATCTGGTGCTTCACACTGTCGGCGGCGAGTTGCGTCAGCACCGGCCGCGCATCTACCAGGAGGTGGACGGCCAGCGTGTTGAGATCGAGGGGCGCTACCAGCTCCGCGGAGCGCGGCGCGTGGGTTTCCGGCTGGCGCGGTATGACGCCGCCCGGCCCCTGGTCATCGACCCGTCCTGACCTACTCGACCTTCCTTGGCGGCAGCGGCGACGATTTCAGCGCCCGCATTGCGGTGGACGGCGCTGGGAACGCCTATGTGACCGGTCAGACCACTTCGGCGGACTTCCCCGCCACGGGGGGCGCGCTGGACACCACCAGCAACGGCTCCGACGACGTGTTTGTAGCCAAGTTGAACCCGGCTGGCACCGCCATCGTGTACTCGACCTACCTGGGGGGCTCGGGCGCGGACTCCGGCACGGCCATCGCCGTGGACAGCTCCGGCAATGCCTACGTGACAGGCTCCACCGAGTCGTCGAACTTCCCGACCACCGCCGGGGCCTTCGACACCACGGCGAACGGGGGAACGGACGTCTTTGTCGCCAAGCTCAATCCCACTGGTACGGCACTCGTGTACTCCACTTTCCTGGGCGGCTCCGGCCTGGACGCCGGCTGGGCTGTCGCGGTGGACAGCGTTGGCAGCGCCTACGTAGCGGGAACCACCTGGTCGGTCGGCTTCCCCACCACGGCCGGGGCCTTTGACACCTCCCACAACGGCGGCGCCGACGTGTTTGTGGCCAAGGTCAACAGCTCCGGCAACGGCCTGGCGTACGCCACCTTCCTCGGCGGCAGCGGTGAAGACGCCGCCCTTGACCTGGCGCTCGACAGCACCGGCAACGCCTACCTGACCGGCTTCACATCCTCCTCGAACTTCCCGGTCACTAGCGGCGCCTACGACACCAGTTTTAACGGCGGCAGCTTCTCCATCGACGCCTTCGTGACCAATCTGAACCCCACCGGGACCGCGCTGCTCTATTCGACTTTCCTGGGCAGCAACGGAGACGAGTGGGGCCACCGCATTGCCGTGGACGCCGCTGGCAGCGCCTACGTGGCCGGACAGACCTGGTCCGGGGCCTTCCCCACCACCACCGGAGCCTTCGATACTTCCTTCAACGGCCTCGCGGATGTATTTGTGTCCAAATTGACTCCAACGGGGGCCGGCCTCTCGTATTCCACCTTCCTGGGCGGCGCGGACTACGACAGTCCCACCGGGCTGACCGTGGATGCCGCTGGCCGGGCTGCGCTGGCCGGGCGCACCACCTCCGCCAACTATCCCGTCACTGCCGGCGCCACCGACCCGTCCTTCAACGGGCTCTCCGACGCCTTCCTGACCCGGCTCGATGCCACCGGCTCACAATTGCTGTACTCATCCTTCCTGGGCGGCGCCGGCCACGACTCCGCCACCGGCCTAGCGCTGGACGCCGCGGGCAACGTCT
>VFZS01000329.1 GCA_016871095.1 Acidobacteriota bacterium | reverse complement strand
TCCCGCTGGCCCGCCCGGGCCAGCCTGGGGACGTGGCCGCGGCGGTCGCCTTCCTGGCGAGCGATGCGGCCTCCTACATCACCGGCGCCGTGATCAACGTCAACGGCGGGATGTACATGTAGTCCGTCTGGGGACAGCCCGCGTGTTTCCGGATTATGGGAAACATGCGGGCTGTCCCCAGGTTTACCAGTAGAGCTTGAGGCCGACCTGCATGCGGCGCGGGCTGTTGGACTGGGAAGTCACCACGCCGAAGGTAGCGCCGTCCAGGTTGGTCCCGCCGGAGCTGAAGCGCACACGGTTGAACAGGTTGAAGGCTTCCCAGCGGAAGTCCAGCGAGAGCCTTTCCCCCAGCGAGAAGCGCTTGGCCAGGCTGATGTTCTCGTCGAAGATCGGCAGCGACCGCACCTTGGGATTGTGCCGGGTCATGTTGCCGAACACCAACGGCTGCGCCGGGAAGACGTCCCGGTTCAGGAACCGGTCGGTGGCCGGATCGAACTTGTCTCCACGCACCGCCCCCCGCCAGTTAGCGTAGGTGGTGATGACCGGGCGGGTATCCCAGTTGAAGATCGGCAGGGGATTGTTCCGGGTGATGCGCATGGGGAAGCCGCTCGCGTAGGAGGCCATTGAGCCGATCCGCCAGCCGCCCAGGACCGCGTTGACCGCGCTGTGGCTGGAGGAAAGGAACCGCCGGCCGTTGCCGAACGGCAGCTCGTAAACCGTGCTGAACTTCAGGGCGTGGGTCTGGTCATATTCGCCGATGGACTTCTCCAGCCGGCGGTTGTAGTGGTCCTGGGCGGTGCCGTTGCCCTCGACCTGGCTGTCAGTGTCGGTAAGCAGCTTCGACAGCACATAGTTCCACTCGAAAGCCAGGCCGCTGTGGTACCGCCGGGTGGCTTTCACGATCAGCGAGTGATAGCTGGAATGCCCGGTGTGGTCGCCATTCCCCCGCACCCCGGTGACCACATTCAGGTACTGCGGATACGGCCGCAGGGCTTGATTGACCGTGCGGTAGCTCTGCACCTTGGGGTCGATGAAGTTCGGGTAGGGAATTGGGACGCCGGCCGCCAGCGCCGCGCTGGAGCGGATGTCGGAGCGCAGCAGATTGCGGGCGGCCTGATCACCCAGTCTCTGGACGTAGGCATCCCAAATCGGAGTGGGCACCTGATTGATATTCAACAAGCTGCCTTTCAGGTGAGTCCCGATGTTGGCGCTGTAGCCGACCTCCAGCACGGTGTTGCCGGCGATCTCCCGCTGGAGGCTGAAGGTCCAGTAGAGGCTCTCCGGGGAGCGAGTGGCGTCCTTGCGCTGATGGTAGTGGACCTCGTCGTTGTTGGCGTTAGCGGGATCCAGTTTCGCTTTCGGATCTACCGACAGGGGCAGCGGATAGGGCGGCAATCCCTTGTCCCAGTTGAAGGCGGGCGTGATGCCCTGGTCGGAGGTGCTGAAGTTGTAGCGGGAGAAGAACCCCTGATAGTGGCCGCTGTCGCGGGTGACGGTCACCCGGCCGAAGGACCGCCCGAAGGCGGTGCGGACCACCGTCTTGCTGCTGAGGGAGTAAGCCAGGCCCAGGCGGGGGCCGATGCCTTTGTACCAGCCGTCCACCAGGGTGCGGCTGTTTTCGCGGCCTTCCCCGAAGCCGGCGAAGCGCAGGGCGCCCGGGTGGTTGTTGACCGCCGGGTTGGGCTTGTCGGGAGTGAAGTCGGAATACCAGTCGTTCACAGCGTGCGGCGCGACGCTAAGATCCCACCGCACACCCAGGTTGAGCGTGAGGCGGCGGCTGATGCGCCAGTCGTCCTGGGCGTAAAAGCCGTAGTAGGGGTACACCAGCGTGGAATCCCGCACCGTTTCCGTCGCCCCGCTGACGGCGTCCCCCAGCAAGAAGGAAGCGAACGAACTGCCGCTGCGGAAGGAAGTGTCGCCCGGCACGCTGGTGCTCAGAAAGCTGAAGCCGGCCTGGCCGGAGATGTTCTGCTCGCCGAAGCCGGTGGAGGGCTGGGTCTGGTATTGGAAGCCGAACTTGAGTGTGTGGTTCCCGCGGGTGTAGCTCAAGTCGTCCTTCAAAGCCCACATGGGCTGTTCGTGGCCGCTGGCGGCGGTGCCGCCCCAGCTCGTGAACTCGGTAAACGACATGTTCGGGAAGTTACGGTCGCAGTCGATCACGTTGGCCATGCACAGCTTCTGCTTCCACCCTCCCGTGGCGTTGGGGGTCTGCTGAACCTTGTAGAACAGATTGCCGCCGATGTTGAACTGGTTCAGGACCTTCGGCGAGATGATCCACTCGTAGGTCAACCGGTAGGCCTGGGTGTTAAAGGTCATGATGGTGCCGTTCCACAACGGGCGCGGCAGTCCGGGCGGTCCGTCGGCGCCGACGGAGTCGCGGTACTTGCTGATGTTCATGAAGAAGCTGAGGCGATGGCTGTCCGATAACACGTGATCGATCTTGGCGCTGCCTTTGTCCTGCGGGGAGAGGATCGTCCCGCCGGTGCTGATCCAGTTGTTGCGGACATAGTCAATGGCGCCGGGCTGGCCTCCGCGGTTGGGTTTGACATCTCGCGCATAGGGGATCACCTTCTGCGTGAAGCTGCTGAAGCGCGCCTTGGGAATGCGGTTGTTGGGGAACAGATCCCGGATGAAGCCGGCGCCGGCGGGATTGGCGCGCGTGGTCGCCGGGTCGTAGATCTGGAGCAGCTTGTTGCTGCGGTCCACCCACTGGGAGAAGTCTCCTTCGTACATCTCGGGCGTGGGCACGCTGGTGATGACCGCGTTGGCGCCCACCCGGTTGCGGAAGCCCTCGTAGGCCAGGTAGAAGAACGTCCGGTTGCGACCGTCATAGATCTTCGGAATGCGGATGGGACCTCCTCCGGCCGCCCCGAAGTCGTTTTGCTTGTAAACGGATTTCTGCCCCTCGAAGAAACGCCGCGCGTCCAGCTTCTGGTTGCGCAGGAAGTCATACGCGGTTCCATGGAAGGCGTTCGTGCCAGACCGGGAGGAAAAGGTGATGACGCCTCCCGCGGCCTGTCCGTATTCGGCTTTGAAGCCGCTTGTGTCAACCGCAAACTCGGTAATGGCCTCCAGCGAGGGCGCGGAATATCCGATTTCAAACCGCTCCGCCGGACGATTCGTGGTAATACCCAGCCCGTCCAGGGTGGCATTCCACGATCGCGATTGCCCCCCGCCGAGCGACATCTCGGTGTCCCCACTGCTCATGACCTGAGCGGCCACCTCGAGCAGATCGTACGGGCTCCGCATGCGGCCGCCCACCACCAGGGGCAGCTCATCCACGAACTTGTTCTCGACCGAAGTCGTAACCTTGGCGTTCTCGCTCTGCACGCTCAGCAGCGCGCCGGATACCTCGACCGATTCAGCCACGGCGCCCAGTTCCAGCACCGCGTCCACGCGCACGGTAGCGGCGGCGGTGACGGTCACGTCGGTCCGCACATTGCGTTTGAAACCGTCAGCCACGGCGGTCACCCGGTAGACGCCCGGCACAACCGTGATGTTGTAGTTCCCGGTTTCCGTGGAAGTCGCGGAACTAGCTACGTTGGTGGCCACGTTGGTCGCGGTGACCCGCGCGCCAGGAACGCCCAGTCCAGTGGGGTCGATCACTTGTCCGGTTATGTTGCCGCTGGTTCCCTGGGCGTACAGTATGGCGCCACAGGCAGCCAGAGAGAGAAGAACACGTCTGAGTAGCCCAGTGGGCTGTAGCAGCGCATCCATTTTCAAGACCCTCCGCGTTGACTTATAACCGATCTAGCCTGCCGCGTCAAGCGGGCCGCGATCGCTGGGGACAGACGGAACGCTCCCCGTGCGGGGGAACGTTCCGTCTGTCCCCGATCAGTGGTCGGCGATGCCGCCGTCGGGGAAGCGCAGTTGCTGGCGCGTGTGCGGCTGGTAGGGACGCTGGGCGGCCACCTTTTCGTCCAGATCGACTCCCAGCCCGGGCCGGTCCGGCGGCAGCGCGAAGCCCTTCTCGTAGGTGAGAGCGCCGCCGTAGAAGAGGTCCTTCCAGTACTGCTCGTCGCCGCGATGCGTGATCTCCTGGATGGCGAAGTTGGGCGTCGAGAAGTCCACGTGCAGTGAGGCCAGCGTGCTGACGTCGCTTTGCGGGTTATGCGGGGCCAGTTCGACGCGGTGCGCCTCGGCGATAGTGGCGATCTTCTTCATCTCGAGAATCCCGCCGCAGTGCACCACGTCGGGCTGGACGTAGTCCACCAAGTGGCGCTCGCAGATCTCGGCGAAGCCGTACTTGGTGAAGAGGCGCTCGCCCGTGGCCAAAGGAATCCTGGTCTTGCTGCGCAGGTGGGCCAGCTCGTCGAGGTCTTCGATCTGGGTGGCCTCCTCGACGAAAAACGGCGCGTACTCCTCGGCGCGGCGGCAGAAATCCACCGCCATGGTCGGAGTGGCCTTGCCGTGCAGGTCGATGCAGATGCGGAAATCCTCGCCCACCGCGGCGCGCACCGCCTTGAGATTGGCGATGCCCTCGCGCACCGAGCGCACCGGGTCGATGACATCGCCCTGGGTGGTGATGAAACCGGCCTTGCAGCCGGTCCAGCCGTCTTCTTTGGCGCGCAGCCAGTTGCGGGCGTACTCCTCGGGCGTCCGCCCGCCGGCGTGAACGTACATCTGCACCCGCTCGCGCGCCTTGCCGCCCAGCAACCGCCAGATGGGCTGCCCCACCGCCTGGCCCAGGATGTCACACAAGGCGATCTCGACGGCGCTGATGGCGGAGTTCAGGATCGGCCCGCCGCGCCAGCGCGCCCAGCGGAACATGGCCTGCCAGTGCATCTCGATGTCGGTGGGGTCACGCCCCACCAGGTACCGCTCGTGCTCCTGGATGGCCGCGGCCATGGTCATCGCCTTGCTCGTGACCGAGCCTTCGCCCAAACCGGTGATCCCCTGGTCGGTGTAGATCTTCACGAACACGTAGTTGGAAGCGTTGACGCCGCCCCGGTTGACGATGAAAGTCTTCAAGCCGGTGACCTTCAGGCGCAACGGCCTGGCCTTCTCGCGCGCCTGCGCCAGCAAGCCCTCAGGGGCGGTCAGCGCGGCGATGCCGGCTGCGCCGGCGGTGCAAAAAAAGTCCCTGCGTGTCATGGTGTGCCTCCCTTGGCCTCGACGCTACGCTACCATAGCAGAGAAGCGAAAGGACTACTGTCATGCAACAGCAAGATGACCGCTCCACCCGCCGCGAGTTCCTGACCCACGAGCTGGGCGTCGCCGCGGCCACCGCCACCGTGCTCCCCGGGACCCGCGCCAGGGCCGCCGGGAACGTACTGGGCGCCAACGACCGCATCAACATCGCCTTCATCGGCAATGGCATGCAGTTCCTGACTCTGGTCGAGATGTTCAAGAGCCGCCAGAAGCAGAAGAACGACGTGCAGCTTGCGGCCGTCTGCGACGTCTGGGAGCCGCGCCTCAAGTACGCTCAGGAGCAGTCCGGGGCGGAGACGACCTATCGCGACTACCGCGAGGTGCTTCAGCGTCGGGATATCGACGGCGTGGTCCTGGCCGTCCCCGATCACTGGCACTGCAAGATGGCCACCGAGGCGTTACAGGCCGGCAAGGACGTCTACCTGGAGAAGCCCATGACCCGCACGGTTGACGAAGCGGCCAAGATCCACGCGATGGTGGAAAAGACGCAGCGGGTCTTGCAGTTGGGGGGCACCGGCCCGGCCACGCGGCTGAACTGGAAGATCAACGAATACATCAAGGCCGGCAAGATGGGCAAGGTCGTGTGGGGGCTGATCAGCTACAACCGCAACACCCGCGAGGGCATGTGGGACTACCCCATCCCCGGGGTGGGCAGCGATTCCTGGCCCGACGCCAAGGTCACGCCCGAGAACCTGGACTGGAACATGTGGCTGGGTCCCGCTCCCAAGCGGCGCTACAGCGCGGAGCGCTACTTCCGCTGGAGGAAGTTCTGGGACTACTCGACCGGCAACGCGGGCGACCTGCTCTATCACCGCCTCGGCACCATGTGCACCATGCTGGGCTTCGAGTTCCCCGCGCGCGCCGTGGGCATGGGCGGCATCTACGTGCAGAAGAACCGCGAAGTGCCTGACACGTACATGACGATGATCGAGTATCCGGGCGACTACAGCATCAACATGGTGTCGTGCATGGCGAACGAAACCTCGGTTCCCATCACGGTGTACGGAAACTGGGCCACGCTGCAAGTGCTCCAGGGACCGGCGGCCATGGACGCCATGGGCGATCAGCGTAAGGCCCAGGCCGCGGGACCGCAGCGCCGCTTCCAGGTGGTGGCCTCGGTCAGACCCGAGCGGCAGTTCCTGAAGGAATTCAAGGAGGCCAACGACGGCCAGGAGGCGGTGACCATCGAGTCGGAGCCCAGCCCCGGGCTCACCGACGACTGGCTGAATTGCATGCGCAGCCGGCAGGCGCC
>VFZS01000328.1 GCA_016871095.1 Acidobacteriota bacterium | reverse complement strand
GGGGGGCCGCCCAGGAATTCGGCCAGTTCCTTGCGGGTTTCCTCGAGGGTTTCATAACCCCAGCGCGGGTAGTCGTCCACCTCCAGGGACGCTGAGCGGTTGAGGTAGGCGGCGACGGCTTCCAGCACGGGCCGCGGCGCGATGCCCAGCGTGCCCGTGTTCAAGCAAGCGCGCCAGCCGGACAGCAAGAACTGCTCCTTGCGGACACGCCCCCACCAAGCCTCGGGGTCGCCCTGAAAGAGCCTGTCAGGAGGCAACGGGCCGGGGGCCGCCGCGCCGCGCGCCGGCAGGCCAAACAGGGCCGCCGCCCAAGTCGTCCCCAGCGCGTCTCGCCGTCTCATGCGCGGGGCTCACGGCGCCGGCGGGCGCTCCGGCTTCAGGTAACGCGCCAGGAAACGGTAGATCTCCAGGCGCGACTCCCGGGCCAGCTTCGTATCCAGGCGGTTGAAGGAATGCCCGCCGGGGGCGGCCTGGTAGATCTTGTGCTCGAACTTCTTGCCCTCTGCCTTCAGCGCGGCGATCAGCCGCTCGACTTCGAGCACGTTCACGTCCTCGTCGGTGGTGTTGGCGTGGATCAGCAGGGGCGTGGCCAGCTTGGAGACGTGGCTGACCGGCGAGCGGCGCAGGTACTCCTTGACGTCCTCCTCGGCGGTCTTGCCGAGGTGGTAAGGCGCGGAGAACTGGGCCCGGTAGCGGTCCGACTTGTAGCCCATGCGGGCCACCAGGTCGCTCACCGGCACGCCGGCGTAGGCCGCGGCGTAAGCGGCGGGGTGCTCGAAGATGTTCATCAGGGCGATCATCCCGCCGTGGCTCCAGCCCATGATCCCCACGCGCTGGGCGTCCAGGAATGGGTAGGTCTCCAGCATCCAGTTGCGCCCGGCCAAGACATCGTCGTTCTCGCGGCCGCCGTAGTCGATCTGACGGTAGAAAGCGGCGCCGTAGCCGGTGCTGCCGCGGTAGTCGGGGGCGATCACCGGATAGCCCTGCTCGAGCAGTTCACGCACGATGTGCACCGAGCCGGTGTTGAAGTCGGCGTGCACGCCGCCGTGCACCAGTACGATGAGCGGCTGCTTGCGGCTCCGGTCCAGTTTCTTGGGGATGAAGGTATAGGCCGGGATGATCAACGGGTTGCCGGCGCCCTGCGCGGCGGGATTGGCTTCGCGCCGCGGCGGCAGGCTGGTGTAGCGGACCTTGTCGATCTCGGCGCTGTCGCCCAGCTTGAAGTGCCAGGCCACATCATCGACCGCCTTCAGCAGCCGGTCCAGGCCAGCGGGGTCTTCCGCGGCGCCCGCAGGCGCGGGCGGGCGGGAGGCCGCCGTCTGGGAACTGGCCGGGAGCCACAGGGCGGTCAGCAGAATAAGGGGGCGCAGAATCATGGAAATCAGGCCGGCAAAAAGCGGCGCAAGGGGACAAAGAAGGCGCGCACGAAATCCTCGGCCATGCGCTCGGCGGCGTCTCCGCCGTCCGCCATCGGCACGGTGACGCGGACCAGCGCGGTGTCGGTGCGGTTGTAGCGGATGGCATCCGCCACCAGGTAGAACTTCGCGGCGTACTCGCTGGCCACGACCCGGTCGCGGGACTGATACCAGTACAGCACCAGAACCGTCTGGTCCCCCTTAGTCACCAGGTAGCGGTTCACGCGGATAGGCCGCGGCCAGCCGGGAACGGTTAGCGTGGCCACCTCCGAGGCGGTGGGAACCCAGCCTGCGCCCGGCATGCAGTTCTTGGGGGAATGCGGGGCCTGGCCGGTGCGCTGCGACTTGAAGAAGGCCACGAACAGGCTGGCGGAGCGTTGGCCGGAAGGGTTGGAGTAGACGCGGCTGACCGCATCGTCGGAGCGGAGCACCGCCTGGATCTGCGGGTCCATCGGCTCTTCCCGCACCATGCCCCAGGCGCCGAACTGCGTGGGCAGCTCCGCCAAGGGCCGAGTTGATGGCGCCGCCTCGCGCCGGGAGAGCGCGTAGAAACCCGCCGCCTGCAAGACCAGAACGGCGCTCAGCAGGCGCGCGTAACGGTTGCCGAGAAAGCTCAGCATGGAATCACGCCCGGGCATGGCGCCCCCTCGTGACCAGGTTGAGCAGTTGGTGAAAAGCGACCAGAGCGGCCAGCGCCGCCATGAAAATCACCCAGCCCTCCGCCAGGTGAAAGAAACCCTCGGCCCACTCCGACTTGTATTCGCTCAGCAGGCCGGTAATGGTGACCCGGCTGGCGTTGGCCGCGATGGCGATGGGAACGGTCGCCAGCAGCAAGGTGATCCGCATCCCGATCCTCTGTGGTTCGAAGAGGAAACCGTAGACCAGCGCCAGGAAGGTCAGCGATAGCAGGGAACGAATCCCGCTGCAAGCCTCCACCACCGAGAGGCTCTGACTGGGCAATTCCAGGATGTTGCCTTCCCGCAACACCGGGATCCCCATGAGGCTCAGAGCGGCTGCCGCCAGTTGGCTGGCCAGGAACTGCAACGGCAAAGTGATCTGGTTGTAGATGATCGCCGGTATGGGCACCATGAGGAACAACAGAGCCAGCGGGAAAGCCAGCACGCGAAGGTAGGCCCACCCGCCCAGGAACAGCACCATTCCGATGAGGGAGATCACAAACGCCGTGCGGGCCAGAAACAACTCCGCACCCAGGTTGGCCAAGTAGGATTGCAGTGCGGCGCCAATCACGACGGCCAAACCCCACCAGCTTGGCGCCGGCGTCAAGGCCAGCCACTGCTCCCGCTTCTGCCAGATGATATAGGCCACTACCAGCGGCACGAAGAAACCGTGGCCCATGTCCTCGTCCCGGCTCCATTGCCGCACCAGACGCACCAGCACCGGCAGGTGACAAGCCGTCAGCAGCAGCGCAAACCACACCAGCATGGGCCAGGGGAGAATGCGCCAACTGGCCGCTGGTTGCGGGGCAGACTCGCTGGAAGCGGACATAACAGGCCTTTAGCTAGTGTAGTGCGTCGCAAGCAGTGCGGGCTATGCAAGCCCGTGGCGCAGGCCATCGTCTTGTGTGGCCTGCGGGACGGCAGACGACGGAAAACGATCGTCTGCCCCACACAGATGACCTACAGTATTCTCGACGCACTACACTAGTAAAGCACAGCCCCGGCGGCATCTCAAGCCAGCCGGGCGGCGGGGGTGGCCGGCTGGCTGGAGCCGTTCAGCGACGGAGCGCCTGGTATGCTGCCACCCGGTTTCGGTATCCTCATAGACATGCTCCGCTACCACGTGGCGTACTACCTTCCGCGCGGTGAGGACCGCATGGTGGTGGCCGAAGTGCTGGACTTCCCCGGGGTTGTCAGCCAGGGCTTCGACCTGCCGGACGCCCGCCTGATGATTGCCAGTGCGCTGGAAGACATGGCGCAGCTCTGCCTGGAAGAGGGCAAACCGCTGCCTGCCCCAAACCCGGAAGCCTCGGCGCCGGAGGCCGATCTGGTCGAGCTGTTGCCGCTTTCGGTCGAAGTCGGGATGCAGAAGGCGTGAAGCGTCACGAGCTGCTGGACCACCTCAGGCGTCACGGCTGCCGGCTGGAACGCGAAGGCAGCCGGCATTCCATGTTCGTCAATCCTGTTACCGGGGCCAAGGCCCCGATTCCGCGCCACTCCGAGATCGACAGCCGCCTCGCGGTGAAGATCTGCCGGCAGTTGGATGTACCCTCGATTCGCCCCTAGTGTGCTATCTCGCAAGTTCGTTGACAATCGGTACTGCACGGCCGACAGGCTGAAGGCCTGTCCCACGAGGCAGCATGGCAAAGGTATGTGCGAGACAGCACACTAGCGGGCCGTCCCGCTGGCCGCCGTCAAGCCCGCTCGTGCCGCAATAGCGGCCCTCACCGCACCCGGCGGGCGGGCTGGTCCTTGAGGACCTTCTCGTAGCGCTTGTCCGGGTCGGTGATGCGCAAGGTATAAAGGCCCTCCTTGAACACCGGCGGGGTGAAGGAGGAGCCCCGGATGCGCAAGGTGTAGACGATCTCGCCGCCGGCCTGGTCGATGACCTGGATGACCGGGTCTGTCAGGCCGGGCGTCTCGACCTTCTCGAGCGTCCAGCCGCGCCGGGGCAGGCCGTTATCCGCCTGGTCGATGGTAATGGGCCACCCCTCGTAGGGCGTCGCCCCGGGCCGGGAGGGATCCACCCAGCGCGGCCAGTTGGCCAGGGTGATCTTGCGGGTGGCGCGATCGAAGGTGACGATGCCGTAGCCCGGCGCGCGGTGGGTAAGCGCCGTTGGCTCGACTTCGACCATGTAGGGGTTGGACACCGCGTGAACGGTCATCTTGTTGCCGAAGCCGTCCAGGTATTCGCCGGTGTAGCGCAGCGAACCGGGCTTGCGGTTGCCTCCCGGCTGCGGGGGGAACCAGCGGCGCGGCCACACGTTGGCCACGGCGGGGACGCAGATGGCCCAGGCCGCGTCGTTGAACTCCTCGATGCCGTACTGTGCGGTGCTGCCCAGGTGCTGGTCGCCGGCGATGTGCAGGGCCAGGCCGCGGCGCATGGCGCGCAGCGCGCGGTTGCGGGCGCTCTGCGGCCAGCCGTTCGAGTCGTGGTCCGCCACCGGCGCTTCGTCCTCGGGATACTCGCCCGGCCGCGTCACGCGCAGCTTGGGGGTGACGTTGTCGCTGGTGGCGCCCTTGGGCAGCGTGACCACGTTGGCGAAGATAGTCTGCGAGATGACCGCCTTCATCCACGCCCCTCCGCTCCAGTCCGCCGCCCAGCGCTCCAGAAACTGCTCCTGCCGCGGCCCGAGCAGCTCGGCGCCCGGCACGTCGCCGTCGCGCGCGGCGTCGTAAGCGGGGTTCTGGGCCCAGCCGTTCACGATGTCACCCTTGGGCACGGCGTAGCGGGGCGGGGACTTCCACTTGCGGTCCTCGATGACCGCGAAGCTGACCCCGCCGTAAAGGACGGGGCCGTAGTACACGGTGATGCCCTGCTCGACCGGGGTGGGATCGTAGGGATCCGGATGGTGGCTGCTCTGCGTGCGTTGCACCGCGTTGACGAAGGCCGCGGGCATGGTGTAGCCGCCCTTATCCTGCCCCTGGAAGCCTGTTCCTTCCGCGTGCCGCCCGCCCGCGCCCCACAGGTTGCCGTGGTAGACGTCGTGGTCGTCGGGCAGGCAGACGGCGGGGATGTCCTTAAGCAGATCGCGGTACTCCCAGCCGAAGATGTACCACTTGCGCAGGTAGTCCAGCGTGGCCGTCTCCAGCGGCGCGCGCTCGGTCCCGTACTCGCCCACGCGCTCGTAGATCTGGTCGCCGGTGTAGGCCAGGAAGTCGGGCTTGAAGTAGCTCACGCTTCGCACCACGTCGGCGTGAGGAAAGCCCAGGTCGTTGTTGCCGGTGAAGGCGGCCACCACAATCCGGGGCTTGTCCACCGGGTCGCGGCGGATGGTTCCCTCGAAGGCGTAGTCGCGCGGCCGGCCGGCGGGGTCCGGCATCCGGTGGAGCACCCGGTAAGGGGTGTCGCGCGTGTCGTCCCACGCGGGCACACGGAAGGTGGCGGTGCGGGAGAGCGGGTCGATGGCGGCCGTGCCGATTCTGCGCCAGCCGGCGCCGCCACGGATTTCGAGGAAGACGTCCCGCGGCGCGCCGTCCACGGGGGCCAGTTGTGCGGTGAGCTTGAGCACCTTGCGGCTCAGCGTGTGCATGGCGAACAGGATGGGACCGAGAGCGCGGTCCTCGTGCGCGGTCACTTTGGCGCCGGAGACCTTCCAGTCGCGGAACCAGAAACGCAGCGTGCCGCCGCGCTGCGTGCCGCGCTTGGCGGCAAAGCCCGGGTCGTCGATTCTGTCGGCGGGCGGCGGCGAATCCTCGATGACGCCGGAACTGCACACCAGGGCCAGACCTCCGGTCAGCCACGCGTCCGGCGCCTGGGCCTGGACCTCGCCCAGCGTCCGGCCCGCCGCGTCGAGAGCCTGCAACACCACCCGGTAGTTGCCGCCCGCCGGCTCCGCGCTGAGGCGCAGCTCGAGATTATGGAAGGGCGGCGGGATAGTGGCCGTTGAATCGGCCACGCGGCCGATGAACAGGCGCCCATCGGCGGCCAGCCCCGCGTTGAGGCCGTAGCCGCGCACGGCGCTGTCGGCGTAGTGCTTGAAGGCGCCCCGCACACCCACCCGGAAGCCGACAAAACCCTGCTTGAGCGGGGCGGTGTCGCTTTCCAGGCGGCCCAGTTTCACGCTCATCCGCAGGTCGCCTCGCGCGGCGGATAGCTCGCGCGTCAGCAGGAATGCGTTGCGGTCGCCGCCCGCGACGAAACACTCCAGCCGCCCGTCGCGGATGCGCCAGTCCTGGAGCGGATTGGTCCAGTAGTCCGGGCCGGGCCAGGGCCGCTCGACGCCCTTGGGCCACTGGCTCTGGAACTCCGCTGCCGCGGCGGCGGCACACACCAGCAATGCAATCAGCGAGGCGCGTTTCATGGGAACAGCCCTCCAGA
>VFZS01000327.1 GCA_016871095.1 Acidobacteriota bacterium | reverse complement strand
GTCGCGAGACAGTTCGGTCCCTATCTGTGGTGGGTGCAGGAGATTTGAGGGGAGCTGCCTTTAGTACGAGAGGACCGGGGTGGACGAACCTCTTGTGATCCAGTTGTCGCGCCTGCGGCACGGCTGGGTAGCGAAGTTCGGACCGGATAAGCGCTGAATGCATATAAGCGCGAAGCCGACCCCAAGACGAGATCTCCCAACCCGCAAGGGTAAGAAGGGCGCTGGAAGACGACCAGCTAGATAGGACGGATGTGTAAGCCGGGTAACCGGTTGAGCTAACCGTTACTAATCGCCCGTTCGGCTTGACCATAGGATCCATCCAGGCACAGAGCGCGGATGGAGCGCGAGGCCCGTCAGTGTTCGAATCGGGGGACAGGCAGGCCTGTGCACGTTGGGACAGGGCAGCCTGTCCGGGATTCAGAAGAGCTTTTGGGTGACCATAGCGAGGGGGAGACACCCGTTCCCATCCCGAACACGGCAGTTAAGCCCCTCAGCGCCGATGGTACTGCACGCGCAAGTGTGTGGGAGAGTAGGACGCCGCCCAGAATAGAATGAACGGCCCGGGAGGAATCCCGGGCCGTTTTGCGTTTTGGGGCGCGCGGGAAGGGGGCGAGGGAGGATTTCGGGCAGAGGGCGCAGAGGAGCGGCAAAGGGCGCGGAGGGGAGAAGGCAGCGGACAGAAGGCAAGAGGCAGAGCGGGCCGAGGGCGCGCAAAGGGCGCAAGGGATGTGGAATGGGCGGAGAGGGAGGAGCGGGTGGAATGAGCAGCAGAGGAGGAAGCGGGCAGAAGGAGTGGCACGCGCACAGCAAGGAGGGGGCGCCGGTGGAGGAGTGGCACCGGCTGGTGGAGCACCTGGAGGGGACGGCGCGGCAGGCGGAGGAGTTTGCGGGAGGGTTCTCGCCAGGGTGGGGGAGGCTGGCTGGGCTGTGGCACGACGTGGGGAAGTACCGGGCAGCGTTTCAGGAGATGATCCGTAAGGACCCAGAGGCGCATGTCAGGGGGAAGGTAGATCATGGGAGCGTGGGGGCGGTGCTGGCGGTGGAGAAGAGGGTGCAGCCGCTGGCGCTGGTGATTGCGGGGCACCACGGCGGGCTGGGGGACTTTGAGGGAGTCAGGGCGAGACTGGCCGCTAAACGCGGCCTGCTGGACGAGGCGTGGCGGGAGGGGCTGCCCGAGTGGGTGGGGGCACAAGCTGTGCCGCCAGCACCCGGGTGGATCGGCAGCGACAAGAGGAAGCTGGCGCTGTGGGTGCGGATGGTGTTTTCGGCGCTGGTGGATGCCGATTTCCTGGATACGGAGCGGTTCCATGAAGGGGTGGAACGGGATCTGCCGCGGGCGGAGCTGGGGGTGCTGCTGGAGCGGCTGGAGCGGCACGCCGGGGAGAAGGAAGCGGGGGCGCCGACGACTCAGGTGAACGCCATGCGGGCCCGGATTCGACGGGCCTGTCAGGAGAAGGCGAGGGAGGCGCCCGGGGTCTTCACACTGACGGCGCCGACGGGCGGAGGAAAGACGCTGTCATCGCTCGAGTTCGCTCTGCGGCACGCGGTCGAGCATCAGCTCCGGCGGGTAATCGTGGTGATTCCGTTCACGAGCATCACGGAACAGACCGCCAAGGAGTACCGCCAGGCGCTGGGTGAAGAGAACGTGGTGGAGCACCACAGCGGGTTAGATCCGGACAAAGAGACGAGGAGGAACCGGCTGGCATCGGAGAACTGGGATGCGCCGGTGATCGTGACCACCAGCGTGCAGTTGTTTGAGAGCCTGTACGCCAAGCAGACGTCGCGGTGCCGGAAGCTCCACCGGATTGCGCGGAGCGTAGTGGTGTTCGATGAGGTGCAGACGTTTCCGCCCCGGTTGCTGGCGCCGATCGGGGATGTGCTGGGGAACCTGGTGGCGGACTACGGAGTGAGCCTTGTGTTCTGCACGGCCACGCAGCCAGCACTGGGCCTGAATGGAGCACGGGAGATCGTGCCGGATGTGAAGCAGGAGTTCGGGGTAGTGGAGGGCAGGTGCCAGGTTGAGCTGCCGGCCGGGCGGGCGCCGACGGGGTGGGAGGAACTGGCAGGGGAACTACGTGAGCGGGAGCAGGTGCTGGCGATCGTGAACCGACGGGATGACGCGGAGACACTGGCGCGGCTGGCGGGGGAGGATTGCATGCACCTGTCAGCGCGGATGTGCGCGGCGCACCGGAGCGCGGTGCTGGAAGAGGTGAAGCGGCGGCTCAAGGCTGGAGAGCGGTGCCGGGTGGTGGCGACGCAGTTGGTGGAGGCGGGGGTGGATGTGGATTTTCCGGAGGTGTTCCGGGCGTTCGCGGGGGCGGATTCGCTGGCGCAGGCGGCGGGAAGGTGCAATCGGGAGGGACTGCGCGAGACGGGCCGTCTGCGAGTGTTTTTCGCGGAGAAGGAGCCTCCGGCGGGGATACTGCGTACGGCGGCGCAAAGGGCGGAAGGGATGTGGAAGGAAGGCATTCTGGACCTGAGAGCGCCGGGGACGTTTCAGGAGTACTTCCGGCGCCTGTATGCAGTGGTGGAGCAGGACCCGGGAGTATTGGCGGCGGAGCGGGAATTGTGTTTTGAGCAGGCGGCGGAGAAGTTCCGGATGATTGAGGAGAAGGGGGAGGCGGTCGTTGCGCCGTACGGGGACGGGCAGAGGCGGGCCGAAGAGGTCCAGCGGCAGGGGGTCAGCCGCGAGAGGCTGCGGCGGCTTCAGCCATACGTGGTGAACCTGTACCGGCAGGAGATCGGGGAGCTGGAGCGGGCTGGCGCGATCGAGCGGCTGGACGACCGGCTGTGGACGGTGGTCCCGGGGTTTGGGCACGTGTACGACCAGAGGCGGTTCGGGTTTGGGTGGAAGGGGCCGGTGGCGGCGGATCCAGAGGCGCTAATTGCCTGAGATTGTGCGGAGTTGACAGGCACTATGATAGAGGTATGTCCACCCAAGGTGAAGTGTGTGCAGATGCCCGACCGGGCTGCGTAGTCGGGGAGTACAAGGTCCGAATTCGCGGGGAGTACGCCTGTTTCACGCGGCCGGAACTGAAGACGGAGCGGGTGTCGTACGAGGTGATCACGCCGTCGGCGGCGCGGGGGATTCTGGAAGCAATTCTGTGGAAGCCCGCAGTGTGCTGGCGGGTGCGGCGGATTACGCTGCTGGCGCCGGTGAAATTCGTGCAGGTGAAGCGGAATGAGGTAACGAGCCGGTTGTCGGTGGCGAACGCCTTGCGGGGGATGCGCGGGGGAGCGCCGCCGGACTACTTCGCGGAGGAGGACCGGGCCCAGCGGAACACGGTGGCGCTGCGGGAGGTGGATTACGCCGTGGAAGCGGAACTGCGGATGACGGCGCGGCAGGGGCCGGACGACAACGCGAAGAAGTTCGACGAGATGTTCCGGCGGCGGCTGGAGAAGGGACAGTCCCACTACCAACCGTACCTGGGGTGCCGGGAGTTCCCGGCCGTGGTGGAGGCATACACGGGGACGCCACCGCCGGTGGAAGAGACGCGGGACCTGGGGCACATGCTGCACGATATCCGGTACGGGGATGGCCGGAATGAGGCTGTGTTGTTCCGCGCGCAACTGGAGCGGGGGGTGATTGAAGTGCCGGAGTGGGAGGTGGAGTCATGATCTTGAGGAGCCTGCGGGATCTGGCGGTGAGGGAGGGTTTGCTGAAGGAAGGGGCGTATCAGCCGAAGGCGGTGGCGTGGGTGATCACGGTGGGGCGGGAGGGGCGGTTTTTGGGGCTGACGGCCACGGTGGGCGAGGAGGATGCCAGGGGCAGGCGGCGGCCGAAAACGATGCATATACCGCGGAGGAAGGGGCGCACGTCGAAAGCGGAGGCGGACTTCCTGGTGGACAAGTCGGAATACGTGCTGGGTATAGAGCCGGCGGCGAAGCGGAAGGCGGAGGATCTGAAGGCGCGGCGCCTGCTGTTCTTGCAGGAAGTGAGGAAGGCGGCGGAGGCAACGGGAGAAGCGGCGCTGGGAGCGGTGGCGAGGTTTCTGGAAGAGGACGGGGAGAGGGAGCGGTGCGAGGCGGAGGTGGAGCGGGAGGGTTATAAGGGGAACGACCTATTCGCGTTCGAGTACGAGGGACGGCTGGTGCATGAGCTGGCGGGTATTCGCGCTTACTACGCAGGCGAGTGGCAAGGAGGGGGAGAGGGAGAGGCGCAGTGCGTAGTCTGCGGGCGAACGGGGCCAGGGGTAGACAAGCATCCGGGGGTGAAGGCGCCGGGCGGGAGCACTAGCGGGGTAGCGCTGGTGAGCTTCAATGCCGAGGCCTTCGAATCGTATGGGTGGAAGCGGAACGAGAACGCGCCGGTGTGCCGAGAGTGCGCGGACGGGTACACGACGGGGCTGAGCAGGCTGCTGAGCGATAGGTGGCCCGACCCCATAAACAAAGGGCAGGTGCTGGCGCGACGGTATGTGCGGCTATCGCCGGACACGACGGCGGTGTACTGGGCGGAGGAAGAGTCAGCGGCGGTAGATCTGTTCGCGGAGCTGTTCGAGGCGGCTGGGCCGGAGGCGGTGAAGGCGTTGTTGACGGCTCCATGGGCAGGGCGGGCGCCGGCAGGGGGGGCAGCGAGGTTCTATTGTTTGATTCTGTCGGGTGCGGAAGGGCGGGCGGTGCTAAGGGGGATGCATCGAGGGACTGTGGAGGAGGTGGAGGGGAACGTCCGGGAGTACTTCCAGGGAATGGATGGAAGCGGGGAGGCGCCGCTGCCGTTGAAGCGGCTGTTGCGTTCGCTGGCGGTGCAAGGCAAGTGGAAGAACATCCCGCCGGGTTTGAGCGGCGAGGTGTTCCTGGCGATTCTGTTCAGGCGGCGTTTTCCGCGGGAGGTGCTATCGGCCGCGGTAGCGAGATGCCGGGCGGAGAGAAGGGTTTCACGGGAGCGCGCGGCGATGTTGCGCGCGCACCTGGCGCGGGAGAAGGGATGGGAGGTTAACGTGAGTCTGGACAAAGACGATAAGCGCGCGGGATACCGTCTGGGGCGGCTGCTGGCCGTGCTGGAGCGGTTGCAGGCTGACGCGCAAGGGAATCCAAACAAGACGATTGTGGACCGCTACTACGGGGCGGCGAGCACGCGGCCGGTGGTGGTGTTTCCAGCGTTGGTGCGGCTGGCCCAGCACCATGCGGCGAAGCTGAGGTCGGCGGGCTACTACCAGGCGCGGCTGGGGGAGATTGTGGAAGGGCTGTCGGAGTTCCCCGCCACGCTGACTCTGGAGGAGCAGGGTTTGTTTGCGCTGGGGTATTACCACCAGCGCCAGGATCTCTACAGGAAGAAGCCGGAGGCGGCCCAGGGAGAGGCCGCGCCGGAGGCGGCAGAGGAGACTGGAGAAGCAGCATGAGCACTTCAGGTGTGATTGAGAAGCGGTATGATTTTGTCCTGCTGTTCGATGTGGCGCACGGGAACCCGAACGGGGATCCGGACGCGGGGAACTCGCCGCGGATTGATCCGGAGACGGGGCACGGCATTGTCACCGACGTGTGTTTGAAGCGGAAGATCCGGAACTTCGTGGCGCAGACGCGAGGATGCCAGCCCCCGTATGAGATTTATGTGAAGGAACGAGGGATCCTGGCGAAGGAACAGAAGCGGGCGTACGAAGCAGTGCAGGCGGAGCCTGGGGACCGCCCGAACGAGCAGGCGCGGGAGTGGATGTGCAAGAACTTCTTCGACGTGCGGACGTTCGGAGCGGTGATGACGACAGGAAAGACAGAGGAGGAGACGGCCGGAGAGGAGAGAAGGGGGAGGGGGGCGAGGAAGATCCAGAAGCTGTGGAACTGCGGGCAAGTGCGGGGGCCGGTGCAGCTTGGTTTCGCACGGTCGATCACGCCGGTGCTGACGCTGGAACATACCATCACGCGCGTGGCGCTGACGAACCCTGGAGACACGGAGCGAGCTTCTGAGGAGGAGGGGGACGAGAAAGCGGCGACGGGGCAGATGGGGCGGAAGTACACGATTCCCTACGGGCTGTACCGGGTGCATGGGTTCGTGTCTCCGTTTCTGGCGCAGAACACGGGGTTCGGGCAGGCTGATTTGGAGATACTGCTCGAGGCGCTGACGCACATGTTCGAGCACGACCGGTCGGCGGCGCGGGGTGAGATGGCGGTCCGCGGGCTGTACGTCTTCGAGCACGAGAGCGCGCTGGGGAACGCACCGGCACACCGGCTGTTCGAGCTGATCCAGGTGGAGGGGCCGGAGCGGCCGCGCTCGTTCCCGGAGCACAGGGTAAAGCTGCCGCCGGAGACGGGGACGGTTCCGGCGGGGGTGACGCTGAAGCGGATTGTGTAGGGGGAGCACTGCTGCTGCGGTGCGCTCCCTGACGGTCGTGCCTCGGCACGGTTTCGGCGAGGCCGCGTTATGGACCGAAGGGCCCGGCGTGCTCCGCGGCAGGCGGAACCGCCTGCCCCACGTGGCATGTG
>VFZS01000326.1 GCA_016871095.1 Acidobacteriota bacterium | reverse complement strand
CAGGCCTTGGCTGGCAGGCTTCGCCTGCCGGGCCGGCTGCCGCCGGCCCAAATGAAAAGACTTGACATCGGCCGGCCTTCTCATGGAAGCCGCGACCGTCAGGGAGTGGTCTTGGGCGATTACTTCACGGGTTCTCAGGCCGGCCTGGCGCCGGCTTCTGTACCCACAGGTAGCAGTGGTTTCCGAGGCGTCCGGCCTCGGGCCGCCGCAGCAGTATCAGATCCAGGTAGCGAGCCGGGAAGAGCAGCCAGCCCAAAACGCCGTGCGCCAGAATGCGCCCCGCGCGCCACGGCAGCCAGAGCTTTACGTACTCGAAGAAGAACAGCAGCAGTGTTGCCGTAGGCCCGGTGCGCCAGCCCTTGGCGACTACCGAGAGTCCCCCCGCCATATGCTCCAGCGCGGCCAGAGTGAACCGCCGGTAGTCCTGAGGGTACTCGTGCAGCGGGTGACAGAACGGGGTCACCACGTGTGCGAACCCGCCAGGCGCCAGCACGCGTTCGATCTCGCGCATGACGGCCTCGGGTTCGCGGACATGCTCCAACACCGCGTCACATTCCACCCGGGAGAACGCATCCGAGGGGAAGGGCAGCCGCTCCGCATCCGCCACCACGTCCACTCCGGGCAACTGAAACAGGTCGATATTGACATAGCCCGGGGTCTGGCAGCCGCCGCCGCCAATGTAGAGATTCCAGCGGCCCAACGGAAAGTCGCGAGGCTCGCCAGGATTCATGATCAGGGGCAGCGGTGGCGACAGCCAGCGCCTCAGCCGATGGACCCACCGCTTTGAGCGACGGGCCTCGCAAAGTCGTTCCACGCTGTGCGGCATGACGCAGCTCGTGGGCCGGCGCCGGGTCCTGCTATCTCGACCGCCGCTACTGCCCCAGTCCGACGCGGCAGAGATGGCGCTCCAGCGCCTGACGTTCCTCTTCCACATAGGCCCGGGTGCGGCGGGTGAGCTCGTCGAAGTCCACTTGGTGGGCGTCAAATTCCGGCCCGTCCACGCAGGCGAAGCGCACCTTGCCGTCCACGGTGACGCGGCAGCCGCCGCACATGCCGGTGCCGTCCACCATTATGGGGTTGAGGCTGGCGTGCGTGGGCACTCCCCACTCGCGGGTTACCTCGGCGGCCGCGCGCATCATGGGGATAGGCCCGATGACGTGCGCTGCGGCGATGGGTTCCGGATGATCCCGCCGCCAGGCGCGCATCAGGTCCACCACCGTGCCTTTGAACTCTCCCGTGCCGTCGTCGGTGGCCCAGCACAGCTCGTCGGCGACGCCGCGCAGCTCCTCATCCAGGATGATTAGGGACTTCGAGCGCGCCCCGCACAGCGCAACCACGCGATTGCCCGCCTGGCGGAAGGCGCGCGCCACTGGGAGCACCTCGGCCACGCCTACACCGCCGGCCACGCACAGCACTGTTCCGAGCTTCTCGAGGGTGGTTGGCTGCCCCAGCGGGCCCAGCAGGTCCGCCAGACGTTGGCCCGGTTCCAGCGCCACCGTCTGGCGCGAGGTCTTGCCCAGCGCCTGCACCACCAACTGGATGGTCCCGCGCTGGGGGTCGCCATCCACCAGGGTCAGCGGGATGCGCTCGCTCTCCGGCGTGGGTCGCACGATCACAAACTGTCCCGCCTTCCAGTGCCGTGAGATGTCAGGGGCGTAGATCTCGAACCAGGCGGTTTCGGGAGTCAGTTGCCGCTTGGCCAGCACCTGGTTGAGGGTCTGCTCGTGGGCGGGAGGCTCTGGCGGCGCTGGCGCAACCCCGTGCTGCTCCCTCAGCGCACGGTCGATGGCTTCCGCCGCTACCCGCCCGTCCCGCATGGCCAGGATCACGGTGGCCCCGCCGCGCACCACGTCGCCTCCCGCGTACACCTTCGGCAGGCTGGTCTGTCCGGATTCGTCGATGGTGATCTTGCCGCGCTTGGTCACCAGTTGCGGTGTGGCGCGCTGCACGGTGGGGTTGGGGCTTTGGCCGATGGCCATCACCACCGTATCCACCGGGAAGCGGTACTCGGAGCCTTCGATGGGCACCGGCGAGGGACGGCCCGATTCGTCCGGCTCGCCCAGCTTCATGCGGATGCACTCCATCTCGCACACGCGCCCCTTGTCGTTGCCGATCAGGCGGACCGGCACCGCCAGGAACTCCAGCTTCACGCCTTCCTCTTCAGCGTGCTCGATCTCCTCGATCCGGGCGCGCAGCTCGGCCCGCCCGCGCCGGAACATGATGATGCTCTCGCTGCCCAAGCGCTTGGCCCAGCGCGCCGCGTCCATCGCCGAGTTGCCCCCGCCGATCACCACCGTGCGCCGGCCCACCTTAACCGGGGTGTCAGTGGCGGGGAATTCGTTGGCGCGCATCAGGTTTATGCGCGTCAGGAACTCGTTGGCCGTGTACACGCCCAGCAGGTTCTCGCCCGGGATGCCCATCAGATGCGGCAGCCCTGCGCCGGTTCCCAGGAACACGGCGGAAAAGCCCTGCTGGAACAACTCGTCGATGGTGGCCGTTCGCCCCACGATGAAATCAGTGCGAAACTCGACGCCCAGGGCGCGCAGCCGGTCGATCTCCTCGTGGATGATCTCGCGCGGCAGGCGGAACGGCGGGATGCCGTATGCCAGCACGCCGCCCAGCTCGTGCAAAGCCTCGAATACGGTGATGCGATAGCCCCGGCGCACCAGGTCGTATGCCGCGATCAGCGAGGCCGGACCGCTGCCCACCAGCGCCACCCGCAACCCGTTGGGCGGGGCCACCGCGGGCAGACGCACTTGGCCGGAATCGCGGTGGTAGTCGGCCGCGAAGCGCTCCAGCGAGCCGATGGCCACCGGATCCAGTTTCGCCTTGTTCATCAGACAGTCTTTCTCGCAGTACAGCTCGCACTGGCAGACGCGGCCGCAGATTCCGGGGAACGGGTTCTGCTGGTTGATCAGGTCGAAGGCGGCCCCGTAGTCACCCTCCACCATGCGCGCGATGAACCCCTTGATGTCAATGTGCAGCGGGCAAGCGTCGATGCACTTAGGGTCCTTGCAGTCCAGGCAACGCAGCGCCTCGGCGGCGGCCTCCAGGAAGCCGAACCCCAGCGCCACCTCCTCTGGCGTTGTGGCGCGCTTCTCCGACTCCAGCAAGGGCAAGTGCTGGCGCGGAGCCTTCGGGGTCCGCTTTATTCTGGGAGGGCGCTTGGCTGGCGCCGCGTTCGCCGAATTGGCAGTGTCCCGGGATTGCTGCATATCACCTCGGTGGATTGCGATGCATCGGAGTCCCCGGGTCCGAACCAGTGCCCTCCCATGTCCGCCGCAGGCCACCGCCCGGGATGTACCCCATAACTTCAGCATAGAGGGGAGCCGGCCACTCATGCAAGGCAAAGAGGATGCACCGGCCGCCGAGGGCGGGCGCCAGTGCCGCCGTTGCGTTTTGCATCAGCAGGACGTGTCGGCTTCACCCACGCCGGGTGCGAGCTATCAACCAGCCAGCCCATCCCATCCGGCCTGAGGTCTCGCTGTCCGGGTTCCTTCTTCGTCCCGCATGGTGTAACATATTATTCGAGAGAGGCTTGCAGCCGGGAATGCGCTGGGCCGAACGATGGCCTGTCGTGGCCATCAGCCTGCAAGAAGGAGACCTGACACCAGGGCTCGTCGCCTCAGGGGGGAGTCTATGCAGCAGGGACTGACGGTCCGTCTTGGCCTTGCCCTGCTGGTCGTCGTCGGTGCCGCGATCTTGCTGAGCAGCACCGACAAACCCGTGTTCACCGCCGATCAGAAGGCGTTCTACGCTGACCCGAACCTGGTCAACTTCGTCCTGCCCGGTTTGGTGCTCAAGATCGTCTCGGGCGAGATTGCCAGCGACGGCACGATGAAGGTCCGCTTCAAGCTCACCGACCCCAGAGGCTTGCCCCTGGATCGGGAGGGCATCACCACGCCGGGCGCGATTAGCGTACGCATGCTGGCAGCCTGCATCCCCAAAGCCGGCGCGCAGTACGTGGCGTACAACACGCGCACGGTGACCAGTCCCATCACCAACCGTAGCGGCGTTCAGGCCACCTCCGATTCGGGCGGGGTGTTTCAGAAAGTGGCCGAGGGTGAGTACGTCTACACCTTCGCCACCAAGGCGCCGGCCAGCTTTGACAAGACCGCCTCGCACGCGCTGGCCAACACCACCCGGCTGGGCGAGAGTTGCGCCGCCTGTCACGCCACCGGCAGGGAGTTCGGCGTGCCCAGGGTGCATGCGCGCTAGCGTGCAGGCACGCTAGAATGGGAACAGTGGTCGGAGGGGCGAGGCTTCCATGGTTCCATCGCCGCGGCCGCGAAGCGTAACCCACACTCCTCCTCCTCCGTCAAAACGGGGACCCGGCCGAGCGGGTCCCTGGAGTGCCTTCGCGGCCGTGGCGGCCAGTTGCCTGTTGTTGGGTGTCCCTCCGCGGGCGGCGCCTCAGAAACCCCCGGCCGAGTTCGTCGGCTCGGAGACCTGCCAGGGCTGCCACGAAGACCTCTTCGGGCCATTCAGCAAGAGCGCTCACCAGCGGATCGAGACTGACCAGCGGCGTGGCTGGGAGGGCCGGGCCTGCGAATCGTGCCACGGGCCGGGCGGCAAGCACGCCGAATCCAGCGCCGCGGCGGACATCCTGAATCCCGCCAAGATGGCTCCGGCGGCGGCCGACCAGGGGTGTCTCATGTGCCACCTGAACCAGTCCACCCGGGTGGGCCGTTTGCAGGGCGGCCACGCTCGCAGCCAGGTGGCCTGCGTGGCGTGCCATTCCGTTCACCAGGGTCCCGCCAGGCTCGGGCCAACTCGGGCGGCGGCCCTGAATCGAGCCTGCGCAAAGTGCCACACCTCCGAGTGGGCTGAGTTCCAGCGTCCCCACCGGCACAAGCTGCCCGAAGGAGCCATGTCCTGTGTGGACTGCCACAACCCGCATGGCACTTTCCTTCCGGGATCGTTGCGGACGGTGGCGGCCAACGAGCCGGGCTGCTTCAAGTGTCATGCGGACAAGCGTGGGCCCTTCGCCTTCGAGCATCCCCCGGCGCGGTTGCAGGGATGCCGCACTTGTCACGAACCGCACGGTTCGGCCAATCCCCGGATGCTGATTCGCCACGAGCAGCGGTTTCTGTGCCTGGAGTGTCACTCCAACGTAGGCCTGACGGGCAATGCGGGCGGTCCCCCGCCGGCGTTTCATGACCTGCGCAGCAGCCGCTACCGCAACTGCACCATTTGCCACACCAAGATCCACGGGTCCTACGTGGACCGGGCGCTGCGACGATGAAACGCCGGCTGCCGCTTGTCATCGCACTGCCGCTGGTGGCCCAGCAGCCGCGTGGGGCAGGCCTTCAGCCTGCCGCGCCGCAGGCGAAACCGCCTGCGCCACAAGCGCCCGTGGCCGTCAGGGCTGAGGCTGCGCCGCGGGCCGAGCAGTGGCTGACCGGCACGGTGGACTTCGGCTACCGCTGGGTCCCAACGGTGGGCGGCGACTTCAACACCTACCGCAGCGTGGTCAACCTCGGCGCGGGCCCCAAGCTGTTCGGCGCGGACCTCACCGTGACCGACCCTTCGCGCCGCCTGTTCGATCGCCTCGAGGTGCGCGGCCACTCCTGGGGCGGCGAGCCTTACAACACCGCGCGCATCGACGCCCGCAAAGCGGGCCTTTACGAGTTCACATTCGACTACCGGAACATCGCCTGCTTCAACTTCCTGCCCTCATTTGCCGACCCCACCCGCGAGCGCGGCTATTTCCTGAACCAGCGAGCCTTCGACACCTTCCGCCGATCGCGCGACTTCCGGCTGGATCTTCTCCCCGGCCGCCGCATCACGCCCTATTTTGCCTATCACCGGAACATGGGCGAGGGATCGGGCATCACCAACCTGGTGCTGGATGGCAACGAGTATCCCCTCGGCACGCGCCTCTATGACCGCGCCGACGACTACCGCGGCGGATTCCGATTCAACTACCCGCGCTTCCACCTGACCCTGGAGCAGGGCGGCATCAACTACGCCGATGACCAAGGCGCCTTCTGGTCCGGAGTGCGCCAGGGCGGCAACGTTCTCACTCCCTACTTCGACCAGCGGTTGTTTCTGGAGACGGCCCACCAGCTCTACCACATTCGCTCCGACAGCCTGTACACCCGCGGCCTGTTCACGGCGAACCCGTTCTCCTGGGTGGATCTCTACGGCCAGTTCCTCTACAGCCGCCCGCACTCGACGGCGGTGCTGTCGCAGCAGAACACAGCGCGGCATAGCCGCAACCAAAGCCCTGCTGGCGGTTCCGTGGGGCGAACCTCCAGGTTTGCGAGCTGGTTTTCCAACCAGCTTTGGGCCGCGCCCGGAGCCCGCGGCAGGTAAGCCGGCAAGGATGCCGGCTCGCAAGCGTGGACGCTCGCCCCACCAAAGGCTCCAGAATCTTCGCGGCGCGCAAAGAAACTCAGCGAGTGTAGTACAGGG
>VFZS01000325.1 GCA_016871095.1 Acidobacteriota bacterium | reverse complement strand
GCCACGCCTGACGCCGGGCAGCGCTCCGAAGCGCCACATGGCCAGTCCAACCAGCCCCGCCACCACGGCGAAAACCGCCAGGTAGAACGCGGGTCTGGGTTTTCCGTTTGCCATTGCTGTACCTGCCTTTCCCCGTGAGTACCTCAGATTACTACGCTGGAGCGGACCGCCGGGTTCGCCAAATCGGACGCGAGCGCTGGCCTAGCGGAGCTACTCGGTCTCCGCAACGGTGCCCTTGCCAGCCACCGCGGGCCCCAGATCCTTCTGTGTCTCCGGGAGTTTGGTGGTTTCCGGCGACCGCAGACCCAGCTCGACCTCGAACTGCGTCAGGGCCTCCTCGGCCATCAGCTTCTGGGTCTGCTCCTCGGCCTCGATCTCGGCCAGTCCTTCGGTGGAAAGATCCGCCGCCACGCGCGCCTTGCCCCGGTTGCGGTCGATGCGGGCCTGGATGACCTGCTCGATCTGCCCGAAGTCGGTGGTGACGTTGAGGTTGAAGCTCTCGGCCAGCGCCGCGATTTCCGCTTCCGCGGCGCTCATCTTCAGTTCGGCGTCGTACTTCTGAATGCGGTTTCGCACCTCGGCCAGTTTCTGGCCGGCGTGCTTGATCTTCTTCAGGTTGTTGTCGTAAGCGGTCTCGTGCGACTGAAGCTGCTCTTCGTTGGCGGCCAGCTCCCGCTTGGCCTTTTGCAGCTCCAGCGCGAACTTGGCGGCGGTATCCCGCTGGCCGGCCTTGAGGTAGGCCTTGGTCTCGGCTTCCAGCTTGGCCAGGTGGGCGCGGCCGGCGCTCACCTGTCGCGTGAGGCGCTCTACCAGGCCGCGGTAGGTTTCCAAGCCCTTGCGGCCTTCCTTGAGTTGTTCCAGAGCCAGATCGTGCTCGTACCGCATCTGAGCGATCGGGTCGGCTTCCCAGAAGAGATTGGCGATCTTGTTGAGCTGAGCGCGGAAAGCGCTCCAGATTTTACCGAGAATCACGGCGGTTGCACGCTCCTGTCGCAGCCAGTTTACCACTTCCGCCCGGGCCGGGGGCCGATAGCGCGACCGCGGTTACCGCAACTGCTGGCGGTACTTGGGGATGATCTCCGGCACTTCGGGCGCCGACATGCATTTCTGGTGCACCGAGTGGCGGAGGGGGAGGGACGGTGGGCTGGGGAAACCTTCGGCCTGGCTGTTGGGTTGGTTTCGTCATCTTTTCCCTCCCCATCGAAAGCAACGGGGCTGCGGGCGTTGGCAGAGTGCGATTTGGGCGCTTGGGGAGGTCTGGATCTGGCGCGAGCAGGCCATACTAGTCCCGTGCCCGCCTGATTCGGTGCCTTCCCGAGCGCTTAGGCCGTCAGCCAACACGAGCACACGCAGAAACGGGCGCGAACGTGACGAGGCGGTCACGGGACTAGTGCCGGCTCTCAGGATAACGGGGCCGGGCGGGCAGCCGAGCGGAAGAAGCGCTCATCGGTCTGAAAACAGGCTGGAAGAAGGTCGGCGGACGACGTGACCACCTGGTGCTGCTGTGCGAGAACCAGGAAGGCTACCGCAACCTGATCCAGTTGGCCTCGACGGCGTTCCGGACCGGCCGGCGGAGCCAGAAGCGCTTGACCTGGATGTACAGATGTGCATATTCTGGGGCGAGTGAGCTACGAGTGGGATCCGGGGAAGGCCGAGGCGAACTTCCGAAAGCACGGAATCGACTTCGCCGATGCCACCGGCGTCCTCGAGGATGACCGGGCGTTGACCATTCGAGAACCTGAGGTGGGTGAGGACCGCTGGGTTACGCTGGGGATGGACGCGTTGGGAAGGGTTCTCACAGTCGTCTACACGTGGCGCGGCAACAACGTCCGGATCATCTCCGCCCGGAAGGCTACGGCCCGGGAGCGCGGGCAATACGAGGCGACAGCATGAAGCGTGAGTATGACTTCTCCAAGGCCAGGCGAGGACCTGTAGTGTCTCTCCCCAGAGGCAAGACCCGGATCACGATCCGCCTGGATGACGACGTCCTGAAGTGGTTTCGGGAGCAAGTCCACAAGGCCGGCGGCGGCAGCTACCAGGCGATGATCAATGAAGCCCTGCGGCGGCACATCGCCGCGGAGCGAGAGTCACTGGAGAGCGCCCTCCGCCGGGTGATCCGCGAGGAGTTGCGCCGCGCTGGCTGAGCCGCTCCGCACCAGCCTCCGGCCCAAGCGGAGCGGCAGTCGGGGGCTTGGTACCATACGGTGTTGGCCGCCATGCCCGAAGCGCCGTTCGTACATCTGCACTGCCATTCGGATTATTCGCTGCTGGATGGGGCCTGTAGCATCGAGCGGCTGATCGGGAAGGTGGCCGCGATGGGGATGCCCGCGGTGGCGCTCACCGACCACGGGAACCTGTTCGGGGCGGTGCAGTTCTACCACGAGGCCCGGGAACAGGGCGTCCACCCGGTAATCGGCTGCGAGGTGTACGTCTCGCAGCAGGGCCACAAAGTCCGCGCCGACACCGACCGCTACAACCACCTGGTGCTGCTGTGCGAGAGCCAGGAAGGCTACCGCAACCTGATCCAGTTGGCCTCGACGGCGTTTCTGGAAGGTTTTTACTACAAGCCGCGCATCGACAAAGACCTGCTGGCGCGGCACGCCAAGGGGCTGATCGGCCTGTCGGCCTGCCTGCGCGGGGAGATCAACGAGACGCTGGCCGCGGACCGCTACGAAGAGGGCAAGCGGCTGGCCTACACCTTCACCGACATCCTGGGGCGGGGCAACTTCTTCCTGGAGGTGCAGGATCACGGCCTGGAGCAGGACGGCACGGTGGTGCCGGCCATAGTGCGGCTGTCGCGGGAGACGGGCATCCCGCTGGTGGCCACCAACGATGCGCACTATCTGCGGCGCGAGGATGCGCGCTCGCACGAGATCATGCTGTGCATCCAGACGGGCAAGACCATGAGCGACCCGTCGCGGCTGAAGTGGCCCACGCCGGAGTTCTTCCTCAAGTCCCGGGCCGAGATGATGCAGGTGTTCGGCGAGCTGGAGGACGCGCTGGACCGCACCTGGCCGCTGGCCGAGCGCTGCCAGGTGAAGCTGGAGAAGATCGAGGAACCGTTCCCCAGGTTCGAGGTGCCGGAGGGGCACTCCACCGACAGTTACTTCGAGTACGTGGCGCGGCAGGGCTTCGAGCGGCGGCGAGCGCGGCTGGAGGCGCGGCGCGCGGCGGGCCGGCTCAAGCACGACCTCAAGGAGTACACCGAGCGGCTGGACGCGGAGATCCGCATGATCCAGCAAATGAAGTTCTCGGGCTACTTCCTGATCGTGTGGGACTTCATCCGCTTCGCCAAGTCGCTGGAGATTCCGGTAGGGCCGGGGCGAGGCTCCGCCGCGGGCAGCCTGGTGAGCTACTCGATGGGGATCACCGACATCGACCCTCTCGAATACGGGCTGCTGTTCGAGCGGTTCCTCAACCCGGAGCGCATCAGCCTGCCGGACATCGACATCGACTTCTGCACGCGGCGGCGCGGCGAAGTGATCCAGTACGTGACGGAGAAGTACGGGCGCGAGCAGGTGGCGCAGATCATCACGGTGGGCACGCTGGGCGCACGCGCGGCCATCAAGGACGTGGGCCGGGTGCTGGACATGAGTTACGCCGAGGTGGACCGGCTGACCAAGCTCGTGCCCAACGTATTGAACATCACGCTGCCGGAGGCCATCCGGAAAGAGCCGGCTATGGCGGATGCGGCGCGCAAGGACCCCCGGGTGGCGGAGCTGCTCGAAGTGGCGCAGGGGCTGGAAGGCATGGCGCGCAACGCGGGCGTGCACGCCGCCGGAGTGGTTATCGCGCCGGTGCCGCTCCGGGAGCTGGTGCCGCTGTACCGCACCAACCGGGACGAAATCGTCACCCAGTACGACATGGTCGGCCTGGAGATGCTGTCGCTGCTGAAGATGGATTTCCTGGGCCTCACCACGCTGACCATCGTGGACGACGCCATCAAGCTGATCGAGAAACACCGCGGCGCCAGGCTGGTGATCGAGGACCTGCCGCTGGACGACGCCAAGACCTACGGAGTGTTCTCGAAAGCCCTCACCAGCGGGGTGTTCCAGTTCGAATCGTCCGGCATGCGGGACATACTGCGGCGCTACCAGCCCAGCCGCATCGAGGACCTGACCGCGCTGAACGCGCTCTACCGCCCGGGTCCCATACAGGGCGGGATGATCGACGATTTCATCGAGCGCAAGCACGGGCGCCGCCAGATCACCTACGAGTTACCCGAGCTGAAGGAGATCCTGGAAGAGACTTACGGCGTGGTGGTCTACCAGGAGCAGGTGATGCAGATCGCCCACCGCATCGCCGGCTACCGGCTGGGCGAAGCCGACCTGCTGCGGCGGGCCATGAGCAAGAAGAAGCCCGAGGAGATGGCGGCGCAGCGGGCCCGCTTCATGGCGGGGGCGCAGAGCCAGCCGCCCCGCAAAGTGGGCAAAGTGTTCGACGTGATGGAGCAGTTCGCCGGCTACGGCTTCAATAAGTCGCACTCGGCCGCCTATGCCTATCTGGCCTACGTCACGGCGTATCTGAAGGCCCATTACCCGGTCGAGTTCATGGCCGCGCTGCTGACCTCGGAGACCGGCAACACGGCCAAGGTGGTCAAGTACATCAACGAGTGCCGCGAGATGGGCATACGGGTGCTGCCCCCGGACGTCAATTCCAGCGACTGGAGCTTCACCCCCGACGGCGAAGCCATACGCTTCGGCCTGGGCGCCCTCAAGAGCCTGGGACAGGGGGCGGCGGAGGCGATAGTCGCCGGGCGCGCGGCGGTGGGGCGGTTCCGCTCGCTGGACCAGTTCTGCGAGCGGGTGGACCTGGGCGTGCTCAACAAGCGGGTGCTGGAGAGCCTCATCAAGGCGGGGGCCATGGACACGCTGGGGGGCCACCGGGCGCAGTTGATGATGGCCTTGGACCGGGCGATGGAAAGCGGACAGCGCGCCTGGCGCGACCGGCTGCGGGGACAGACGGGGCTGTTCTCAGCGGCCTGGGATGAGCACGAGGCGCCCGAACAGCCGCTGCCCAGCGTGCCGGAGTGGAGCGTGAAGGACCGGCTGGCGGGCGAGAAGGAGGTTCTGGGCCTTTACGTGACGGGCCATCCGCTGGATGCATTCGAGGAGAAGATCAGGGACCTGGCCACCCACTCGAGCGACGGTCTGGAGGGCCTGGCCAAGGGGACCGAGGTCACGCTGTGCGGCCTGCTGACCGGCATCCAGCGCAAGCGCAACAAGGAGGGAAAACCCTGGGCGTCGATGCAGCTTGAGGACCGCGGCGGGAACCTCGAAGCGCTGGTCTTCACCACCAACTTCGAGCGGCTGGCCCCGGAGCTGGTCGAGGACGCCGCGGTGCGGGTACGGGCGCAGGTGCTGCCGGAGGAGAACGCGCCGCCCAAGATCTCCTTGCAGGACATCGTGCCGCTGGAGGTGGCGCGCGTAGACCTGCCCACGCTGATCGCCATACGGGTCCGGCTGAACGGCGGGCGGGACGCGGCGGCTGCGCTCAGCGAGCTGTTCCAGCGCAAGCCGGGCCAGACCGAGGTCCGGCTGCGGCTGGAGAAGGCACGGGAGTTCTCGGTGTCATTGGACGTGCCCCAGAAGGTGCGGGCCGACCGGGAGTTCTGCGCCGAGGTCGAGCGCATCTGCGGCCCGGAGACCGTCGAGGTGCTGGGGAGCTGAGGGGTTGCAGGTAGGGCATGCTTCAGCTTGCCTGGGCCGACAAGCTAAAGCATGTCCCACAGGGTACACTAAGGATTCATGGAGACGGAAGCTGGCAAGGCCCCTGTGACCCCGCCGCCGGCGCCCGAGAGCGCCTGGCAGCGGGTGCAACTGGCCCGGCATCCCAAGCGCCCGCATTCGCTGGACTACATCCAGCGGCTGATCACCGATTTCAACGAGATCCACGGCGACCGGCGCTTCGGAGACGACCCGGCCCTGGTCTGCGGGATGGGCTTCTTCGAGGGCGCCCCGCTGATGATCGTGGCCCAGCAGAAGGGGCGGGACACCAAGCAGAAGCTGTTCCGCAACTTCGGAATGCCCAAGCCGGAGGGCTACCGCAAGGCCCTCAGGGTGATGCAGTTGGCGGCCAAGTTCGGACGGCCCACCCTGGCGCTGCTGGACACCCCAGGCGCATACCCCGGCATAGACGCCGAGGAGCGCGGCCAGGCCGAGGCCATAGCCTACAACCTGCGAGAGATGGCCCGGCTGAGCGCGCCGCTCATCGTGATCTGCATTGGCGAAGGGGGCAGCGGCGGGGCGCTGGCCCTGGGGGTGGGCAACCAGGTTTATATGCTGGAGAACTCCGTCTACAGCGTCATCTCTCCGGAAAGCTGTGCGGCTATCATCTACCGTGACTCCGCCAAGGGGCCTCTGGCGGCGGAGGCACTGAAGCTGACGGCGCCGGACCTGCTGCGGCTGGGCCTGATCGACG
>VFZS01000324.1 GCA_016871095.1 Acidobacteriota bacterium | reverse complement strand
CGTCCCGCAGCGGGATCACCATCGCCGTGGCGCTGTGGCGGGGGCTGGAACGGCCCGCCGCGGCGCGCTTCTCCTTCCTGCTCTCGACGCCCGCTCTGGGCGGGGCCGCGCTGCTGGCCGCCTGGGACCTGCTTGAGCAGGGGGGCATCGCCCCGGACATGCGCTGGCCTTTTCTGGCCGGCGTGCTGGCCAGCGCCCTGACCGGCTGGGCGGTGATCGCCTTCTTCCTGCGCTTCCTGCGAACCCGTACGTTGCGATTTTTCGTGTACTACCGCGTGGTTTTTGGCATAATAGTGATTGCTCGCGCTGTTTTCCTTCGCCGCCAAGCGGCATGAACGGGGCAACCTCTCGACCTCACTCCCGCCTGGGTGAAGCCGGCGGGATACTGTTTCTGCTCCTCGGGCTGGCCATCTGGCTGAGCCTGCTGTCCTACCACCCCGAGGATCCGTCCTTCAACACGGCCGCGGGCGGGGTGCGCAGCCGGAACCTGATCGGCCCGACGGGATCGTACCTGGCCGACCTGTGCTGGCAGGGCCTGGGCCTGGCCGGGTTCCTGCTGCCGATATCGTTGGGCGTGCTGGCCTGGCGGCGCGTGCGGGGCAAGCCAAGGCAGGCGCCGCTGGCGCGGTGGCTGGGATCGCTGTTGCTGCTGGCCAGTTGCGCCGCCCTGTTGTCGCTGGGGCCGGACTGGACGCTGTTCGGCGGCGCGGTCAAGGCCGGGGGCGTGGTGGGCCTGGCGCTCTCCGGGGGTCTGGTGGCGGCGTTCAATCCCGCCGGCGCGCTGCTGGTATCGGTTGCCGCGCTGCTGGTGGCGCTGTACCTGGCCACCAGTTTCCGGCTGGCCCACGCGCTGGCGGTGGTCTCAGGACCGATTGCCGCAACGCACGCAATCGCGGGCCGCTGGGGCCGCTGGCGCGCCCGGCGCCGGCAAGACAAGCTGGACCGAGCCGAGGCGCGCCTTCGGCGGCTTCCGCCCCGCGAGAGGCCTCTCCCGCCGGTCGTCGCCGAGCCGGAAGTGGAGCCAGTCTTCGAGCGGGTTGTGGCGCCGATCGTGTCGCCCGCTCCCGAACCCGCCCCCGCGCCGGTCGAGGAAATCCCCATCCGCACACTGGATGAGACACCCCCGGTGGAGAGGACCGCCGCCGCGCCCCGCTCGCGCGCGGCCGCTCGCGCTCCGGTCCAGCGCCGCTACGAGCTGCCCTCCACCGAGTTGCTGAACGAAATCCCCGCCCGGGGCGCCTACGACCTCCAGGAGCTGAAGGACACGGCCGTCCGCATTAAGTCCAAGTTCGAGGAATTCGGCGTGCTCGGTTCGGTGGTCGAGATCAATCCCGGCCCGGTGGTCACCACCTTCGAGTTCAAGCCCGAGGCCGGCATCAAGTACAGCCGCATCGTCACCCTCACCGAGGACCTGTGCCTGGGCTTGCAGGCCGAGTCCATCCTCATCGAGCGCATCCCCGGCAAGCCCACGGTGGGCATCGAGGTGCCCAACGCCCGGCGCGAGATCATCTGCCTGCGCCAGGTCCTCGAGTCGGAGGAATTCCGCAAGTCCGGCTCCCACATGACCATCCCGCTGGGCAAGGACATCCGGGGGCGCATCCGCGTGTCGCCGCTGGAGAGCATGCCCCATCTGCTGATCGCCGGCTCGACCGGCTCGGGCAAGAGCGTGATGCTGAATTCCTTTCTCATGTCGGTGCTCTACAAGGCTTGCCCCGACGAAGTGCGCATGATCCTGGTGGATCCCAAGCGGCTGGAGATGGGGCTGTACGAGGAAGTGCCGCACCTGCTCACCCCGGTCATCACCGAGCCCCGCAAGGCCGCCAACGCGCTGCGCAACGCGGTGCTCGAGATGGACCGCCGCCTGCGCCTGCTGGCCGCGCACCGGGTGCGCAACATCGAGCAGTTCAACCGCAAGGTGCGCGATCTCCAGAACGAACCCATCAGCCTCTTCGAGGACACCGAAGAGGAGCTGGAAGAGCTGGAGCCGCTGCCCTACATCCTGATCGTCATCGACGAGCTGGCCGACCTGATGATGGTGGACGGCAACAGCGTGGAGCAGTCCGTGACGCGGCTGGCGCAGATGGCCCGTGCCGTGGGCATACACCTGGTGCTGGCCACGCAGCGTCCCAGCGTGGACGTGATCACCGGACTGATCAAGGCCAACTTTCCGGCCCGCATCAGCTTCCGCATGGCCACCCGCGTGGACTCGCGGGTCATTCTGGACGTGATGGGCGCCGAGCACCTGCTGGGGCGCGGCGACATGCTGTTCCTGCCGCCCGGCTCCTCGCGCCTGGTGCGCATGCACGGCGCGCTGGTGACCGAGAGCGAGATCCACCAGGTGGTGGACTTCTGGAAGCAGCAGGCCAGCCCCACCTACGACTCGACCTATCTGGTGGCCCCTCCCTCCGAGGAGGACGAGGAGGCCGACAGCGCCGAGGACGAGGGCGAGGAGGACCCCCTCTACAAAGACGCCGTGCGCGTGGTGATGGAGATGGGCAAGGCCTCGACTTCGACGCTCCAGCGGCGGCTGCGGCTGGGCTATGGCCGCGCCGCCCGCATCCTGGACCGCATGCAGCGCGAGGGCCTCATCGGCCCGCCCGACGGCTCGCGGCCGCGGGAGGTGCTCAAGCGCCCGGAGTGGCTGGACCAGAACTGACGGCGGTGGGGCAGGCCCCCGGCCTGCAAGCCGACCCCCCGGTCGGCTTCCCGGTCGCCTTAGCACGCCGGCCAGGGGGCCGGCGGCGGCTCAGGGGAGCCGCCCCACAGGTGGCCTGGACAACGGGTAGAGGCTGGGACCATCCACCCCGGCCGTCAGGCCGCGTCCCGGATTGCGACGGTGAGGCGCTTGTTCAACGTGGCAAATGCCGCCTCCAGTTGCTCCAGCCGCGAGTGGTGGTTGAGATCCAGCAGGCGGTCCACCTGCGACTTGCGCCAGCCCAGCCGGCGCGCCAAATCCGCTTTGCGCACCCCCTGCGCCCGTAGGGCCTCATATAGCGCCACCTTGGCCTCGCTCAGCGGGCTCAGGCGGACGAGCGGGGACCGCATCCGCCGGGGCTGGGGAATGTCCAGGTGCTTGTCCATGTAAATGGACAGAGCCGCTTCCAGGGCCTCGGCGGCGCGGCGCAGAGCGTCCGGCTCATCCTCTCCAAACGTGATGGCCTCCGGAACATCGGGAAACGTCACCAGCACCGTGCCGTTGTCGTCCCGCTCCAGCTTCACGGGGTACTCGTGCACTTCCTTATCTCCCTCACTTCAGGCCAGCGCGTCCTCAGAGTACACATTTGTATGTACCGATGCAAGAGCGCCTCAGCCGCCCCCGCGAGGTGCTCAAGCGGCCGGAGTGGCTGGACCAGGACTGAGGAGTTGCCGAAGAGGGCGCCTGTAGCATAAGCTTCAGCTTGTGCTCCGCACAACCGCCGGAACACGCCGGCCAGGGGCCGGCGCGCGGCTCAGGGGAGCCGCCCCACAAGGGTTCAGCAGTAGAGTTCCTGCGCGCGGACCAGGCGCTCGTGGAGCCTGACACCGTTGGGGCAGCGGACGGCGCAGCGGGCGCAATCCGAGCAGCGGACTTCGCGCGCCACGGCAGGCAGGCGGCTGAACCGGTCGCGGCCCATGGCGTACACGCCGTAGCCATCGGCATAGGTGGCGCAGCGCACCAGTTCTGAAACGGGCATGCCCTTCGGGCAGGCCCCGTCGCAGGCGCCGCACATGCGGCACAGCAGCGGCCGGAGCTCGTCCATGCGCACGGCCAGCAGTTTGCGATCCTCCTCCGAGAACGGCCGCTCCATGGCCCGGATGTTCTCCTCGAGCTGCTCGCGGTCCGCCATGCGCACGCTGGTGGTCTGGATGCGGTCGTGGCGCAGCGCCCAGCGCAGCGCGGCCACATGGGCGCTGGGACGCCCGGTGAGGGAGCGCCGCAAGGAGTCCGTCAGCCGGCGAAGGTAACCGCCGCCCATCACCTTCATGGCCACCATGCCGACGCCGGCCTTCTTCATCTCATCCAGGGCGGCTTCGACGGCCGCGCCCTCGCTGCCCGCGCCGGTGGCGAAGCTGTAGCTCACCTGGATCACGTCGAAGCGCCCGCGCTGGAGGATGAGGTCGCGCATGCCGGGCAGCCGGTGGGTGCTGAGGCCGCGAAAACGCAGCTTGCCCGCCTGCTGGGCCTTGCGTTGCACCTCGAGCATGTCGTCGGTGACGTCACCGGGGCTGTCCTTGGCCCCCAGGTACCAGATGTCCAGGTAGTCCGTGCGCAGCTCGTAGAGGCTCTCGTCCAGCTCCCGCTGGATGGTGCGCGCGTCCTTGCCGTAAGAGCGCGAGGCCACGATGACCTCCTTGCGGCGCGCGCCCAGCGCCGCGCGCAGCACCCGTTCGTTGTTGCCGCCCTGGTAGGGCCGGGCGGTATCGAAGAAGTTGATGCCCAGATCCAGCGCCCGCTGGAGCACGCTCATGTCGGAGACGGCTTCGCAGCCGCAACCCACTTCGGTCACCTTCAGACCCGTCTTCCCCAGCGCGCGGTAGCGCAACGGAACAGACGCCTGCCGCGGCGCTGCCTGCACCGCCAGGCTGCCCGCCAGGAACTCACGCCTCGACGATGAATGGCTCATATCGCCTCCCTCGGCAACAGCATACTGCAAACAGCGGCTGCCCCGCGCTGCACTCTGGCTGGGTATGCGTTATTGTGTGCTCTATGGACAGACGAAGCTTTCTCCAGACCACCGCGGGGCTGCTCGGCAGCGGCGCCCTGCTGCCCTCGCGCGGCGCGCCCTCGGGGCGGCCCAACATCGTGGTGATCGTGGCCGACGACCTGGGCTACATGGACCTGGGCGTGCAGGGCTGCCGGGACATCCCCACACCGAACATCGACTCACTGGCCGCCGGCGGCGTGCGCTTCACCGACGGCTACGTCTCCTGCCCGGTTTGCAGCCCCACCCGCGCGGGGCTGATTACGGGCCGCTACCAGCAGCGTTTCGGCCACGAGTTCAACCCCGGCCCGGCGACGGCGGCCGATGCCAACTTCGGCCTTCCGCTCACCGAGACCACGCTGGCCGACCGCATGAAGTCGCTGGGCTACTCGACCGGCATGGTGGGCAAGTGGCACCTCGGTTACCGCCCCGAGCTGCATCCGCTCAAGCGCGGTTTCGATGAGTTCTTCGGCTTCCTGGGCGGGGCCCATTCTTACGTCAACGCGCTGGCCGACAAGGCCAACCCCATCCTGCGCGGCACGGAGCCGGTGGATGAGAAGGAGTACCTCACCGACGCCTTCACCCGCGAGGCGGCGGGCTTTCTCAACCGCCGCCGCAAGGAGCCGTTCTTCCTCTATCTGACTTACAACGCCGTTCACGGGCCCATGGAGCCGGTGGATAAGTACACTTCCCGATTCCCCTCGATTGCCGAGCCGCGGCGCCGCACATTCGCCGGCATGCTCGCGGCCCTGGACGCGGGCGTTGGCGCGGTGCTGAAGACCCTGCGGGACAACGGCCTGGAGGAGAACACGCTCATCTTCTTCGTCAGCGACAACGGCGGCCCCACGGCGGGCAACACCTCGCGCAACGACCCGCTGCGGGGAGTCAAGGGGCAGGTGTTGGAAGGCGGCATCCGCGTGCCTTTCCTGATGCAGTGGAAAGCGCGCGTGCCCGCAGGCGTGGTCTACCGGCGGCCCGTGATCGCCCTGGATATCTTCCCCACCGCGGTAGCCGCCGCGGGCGGGAAGGTCCCGGCCGAGGCGAGGCTCGATGGCGTCAACCTGCTGCCCTACGTCGCCGGAAAAGAGAAGGCCGCTCCGCACGAGGCGCTGTACTGGCGCTTCGGCCAGCCGGCCGCCATACGCCAGGGCGACTGGAAGCTGCTCCGGCAGGGCGAGGATGCCTGGCAGCTCTACAACCTTAGCGAGGATGTCGGCGAGGCCAAAGACCTGGCCGCGGCCAACCCGGCGAAGCGGAAGGAACTGGAGGCGGCCTACGAGGCCTGGAACCGGCAGTTGATGGCGCCGCGGTGGGGGCGTCCCGACCGCGGGCGGAAACAGGAGAAGCAGCCCCGCGTCCGGCGGAAGGACCGGGCCAAGGCGTGACGGCGGCAAGCTGAAGCTTGCCCCACGGGACCGCTCAAAGGTCTGAGCGACCGGCGAGCCGGCGGGCCCGCTGCTCGATATGCGTAGAGGATAAGCCGTACTTGGCGAGCAACTTGAGGTAGTCGCCCGATTCGGCGAAGCAGTCTTCCAGCCCCACCAGGTCCATGCGCACGGGCTGGCATTGGGCCAGCGCCTCGGCCACCGCGCTGCCCAGGCCTCCCTGGACGGTGTGCTCCTCGACGGTGAGAACCCGCCCGGTCTTGCGGGCGGAGGCGGCCAGAGCGTCCACATCCAGCGGCTTGAGGGTGGCCACCTCCAGCAGGTCCACCGCGACGCCGGCGGCGGCCAGCTTCTCGGCGGCCTCGATGGCCATGAAGGTGGGCACGCCGCATACGGCAATGGTGATATC
>VFZS01000323.1 GCA_016871095.1 Acidobacteriota bacterium | reverse complement strand
CAGGCCAGATCCAGCGCGATGTTGGCGGCGTGCCCCACCGGCGAGACGTCGCCCGGCCCGTGCCAGGCGGTCTTCACCCCGAACATCTCGGCGAAAGCGGCGATCTTGCGGCAGGGCGTCAGGCCGCCGGCCTGCGAGACGTGTATGCGGAGATAGTCGATCAGCCGCTCGGCGATCAGCGGCGTCCACTCGTGCGGACTGTTGAACAGCTCGCCCATGGCAATGGGCGTGGCGCATTGCTGGCGAATGTGCCGGAAGTAGGCGATGTCCTCGGGCGAGAGCGGATCCTCGAGGAAGAACAGTTTGAACCGCTCAACGTCCTTGGCGAACTGCACCGCCTGGATGGGCGAGACGCGCTCGTGGATATCGTGCAACAGCTCGACTTCGTCGCCCAGTTCCTTGCGGCAGGCCTCGAACATCTTCAGCGCCCGGCGGATGTACACCGCGGGCTCGTATACCGGGTCGTTGTGCAGCCGCTGGACGGCGGTTCCGCCGCCGCCCGCGCCGTAGCCGGACATGCCCGGCACCCCGATCTGGACGCGCACGTGGCGGAAGCCGCGGGCCATCCACTTCCTGGCGCTCTCGATGACCTGGGGAATCTCGGCGCCCGAGGCGTGCCCGTAGCAATCGGCCGCTTCGCGGCACTTGCCCCCCAGCAACTGGTACACGGGCAGGCCCGCCTGGCGTCCCTTGATGTCCCACAGCGCCTGGTCGACCCCGCTGATGGCGTTGTTCAACACCGGGCCGTTGCGCCAGTAGGAGCTGTTGTAGCACATCTGCCAGGTATCGTCGATGCGGTCCGCTGGGCGGTCCAACAGCAGCGGCTTCAGGTACCGCTCGACCGCCGGCTTCACCAAATCGGCCCGCTGGGTGAAAGTGGCGCACCCGTAACCGTACAGCCCGGGCTGATCGGTGATGACCTTGACCACCGTCAGCCGCACTCCCGCCGGCTGCGCTTCGATCACGGTGAGGTCCTTGATCTTGGGCGAGGGCATGCCCCGAGTCGCCCGCTCGACCTTTTCCTGCGCGGCCAGCTCGCGCCTCGAGAGCATGCCGCCCAGCGCTCCGCCAGCGGCCATTTGCAGCAAACCACGTCGTTTCATTTCTGCGCCTCTTCCTCCCTGACTTCGACCATGCGCCGAAGGCTCTCCAATTGTCGTTTAATCTGCCGCTCCCGGGCAACCAGCCACACCAGGTACGCGCACAGCGCCACCCAGGCCGCCAGCAGCCCCCAGAACAGCGCCCGGAAATTGCGCCCATAGGCCTCCGGCGAGTACTCGCCCGCCACTTGCAGGAAACTCAGCGCCACATCTCGAAGAGCCATTGCCAGTTCTCCTAACCCGCAAGCTGAAGCTTGCGCTACTGAGCCGCAAGCTGAAGCTTGCGCTACCTACAGCGCGTGCGCCCGCCGGCGCAGCGCCTCCAGTTCCCGCTGCTGTTCCTCCTGCCGCATGCGTATGGCCAGCAGCACCGCCGCCAGCAGCAGCAGCGGCGCCCAGTTCAGGAACAACATCCGCCAGTAATCCGGCGACATGAAACCGCCGCCCCACACCACTGGCTCGGGATGCAGCATCCTTCGCCACCACCGGATCGAGAAGAAGATGATGGGCACGTCGGCGAAGGCGATGATCGACAGCACCGCCGCGTTCTTGGCCCGCTCGGTGGGGTCTTCCACGGCGTGCCGTAGCATCAGGTAGCCCGCGTACAGCAGGCAGCCGATCAGCATCGAGGTCAGCCGCGCGTCCCAGGTCCAGGGCGTGCCCCAGATGTTGGCGCCCCAGATCATCCCGGTGACCAGGTTGGCCAGGGCAAAGGCCAGTCCCACCTCGGTGGACGCCACCGCGAAAGCGTCGTAGCGCAGGTTCCCGGTGGCCAAATACAGGATGCTGGCCACCATGGCCGCGAAGAACAGCAGGAAGGCTGTCCAGGCGTCCGGCACGTGGAAGAAAATGACGCGGAATACCGCCCCCTGCAATCGTTCGTCCGGCAGTTGCAGCAGGATTATGAACAGGTTATGGGCCAGCAGCCCCGCGGCGATGCCCGCAAGCAGGATCAGGATTCGTTCACGCATACGCTATCGCACCAGCACGGTCTCTACCAGGGCCAGCGTCAAGGCCGTGAAGATGATGTCAAAAGCCGCCAGCAGCCGCAGCCACACCATCAGCTCGCCGTCGAGCGGCTGTCCCATGACTAGCGGCGAGGTCAGTTGAATGGCCGCCAGCAGCGCCGGCACCATCACCGGATATACCAGCATGGGCAGCATCAGCTCGCGCATCCGCAGGTTCACCGTCAGCGCGCTGAACAGCGTGCCGACCACGGTCATCCCCCAGGTGCCCAGCACCACCACCAGCATCAGCGGACCCAACTGCCGCGTCCAGTTGACGCCGTAGAAGACGCCGAACACCGGCAGCGCGATCAGCTCCACCGCCAGCAGAAGAACGAAGTTGGCCAGGGCCTTGCCCAGAAACAGCGCCGCGCCCGAGAGCGGCGCCGCCACCAGGGCGTCCAGACAGTCGTTGGCCAGCTCGCGGGCGAAGCTGCGGTTGAGGATCAGCGCCCCGGCGAAGGCGAAGGCCAGCCACAGCAGGCCGCCGGCGATCTGGCGGGTCTGGTCCTCGGTCGGCTCGAAGGCGAAGCTGAACAGAAGCAGAATGACCAGGGCGAAAGCCACCGAGGAGTTCAGCGCTTCCTTGGTGCGCAGCTCGGCGCGGAGATCCTTGGCCGCGACCGCCAGGCTCTGCCGCAGGAAGCGCATCATCCCTCGCCGTATTGCCGGTAGAGCCAGCCGGGGTCTTCCAGCATGGCCGCGGTGCGCTCGCCGGTGTGCGCCAGGCGTCCGCGCACGAGCAAGACGACGTGAGTGGCCAGCTCCAGCGCCTCGCGCAACTGGTGCGTCGAGAGCACCACCGCGCCGCCCGCCGCGACGGCCTCGGCCAACAGCCCCTGGAGCAGCTCGACGGCGCGGTCGTCCAGTGAGGTGAACGGCTCATCCAGCAGCAGCACGCGCGGTTCGTGCAGAAATGCCCGGGCCACCGCCAGCCGCTGCCGCATGCCGCGCGAGAACTCCCGTACCCGCGCGTCGGCGACCCGCTCCAACCCCGTGCGCTCCAGCCACGCCGCGGCGCGTCGCGGCGCGTCGTTCAGCCCGTACAGGCGCGCGAACAGCTCCAGGTTCTCGCGCGCCGACAGTTCGTCGTAGAGTGAGATGCCGTGCCCCAACACGCCGACGCGGGCGCGCGTCTCCCTGTCCCGGGGATCGCCGCCCAACAGGCGCACTTGCCCGCGGCCGGCGCGCGCGAGGCCCGCCAGGATCCTCAGCAGCGTGGTCTTGCCCGCGCCGTTGCGCCCCAGCAAAGCCAGACAACCGCCCGCCGCCGCGCCGAAGCTCACCTCGCGCAGGGCGGGGAAGTCCCCGTAGAACTTCCACACCCCGGCGGCCTCGACCGCGTTCATCGGCCCGGCTCCCCTCCCGCCGCCGCGCCAGTGAGGGGCGGCAGAAAAGCCGCGAAGACCGCTCCCTGACGGTCGCGGCTCGGTAGCACTCCGCTACGTTGGCAAGCACTTACTGAGCCGCGAGCGTAAGCGAGCGGTGGCCCGGTCATTCTCTCACGCCCCCTTGAGGTAGTGGCGCAGGAAGCCCGCCAGCAGCACCACCAGCACGGGCGCCAGGATCCACGGCAGATGGTCATAGGCCCGCGGCAGGATCTGCTGGAGGCCCGGTCCTTCCTCGCCCGGCTCCGCCTCGCGGAGGTGAACCAGGTAGTGCGCGCCCGGCACCCCGTAGATGGTGGCCTGGCCTTCCTGCCCCAGCGCCTCCACTCCTTCCCCCTCCAGGGCGATGCCGCTCGGCGTCACCAGCCGCACCGGCACGCCCGGATGAAACGTCTGGCCCGCGAAGGTGGCGTCGTCACCGAGCGGCGTGGTGTAGGCCAGGTCGATGCGTGTCTGCCCTGGCTGCGCGGGCAGGCTCAGCACATACTCGCCCTCGCGGCTGACCCTCTGCGGGGTGAGGTCCATGGGCTTGCCATCTTCCCGCGGGGAGGTCGCCCGCAGGCTCGCCTGCCCGGCTCGGGGCACGAAGAAACGCAGCGAGCCGGGTCCCGCGCCGTCTCCCTCCAGCAGAAAGACCTCCCGGACGTTCACCTGCCCGGCGGAGGGCTGAAGATGCACCACGTGGAGCTGCACTCGGACCGCGCCCAACACCGGAAGCGCCAGCGCCGCCAGCAGCAAGGCCCGCATCATGTCTCCCTCTGCATGGGCTGGCCGCACTCACCGCAGAACCTGAGCGGCGCCGCGAAGCGCGCGCCGCACCGCAGGCACACCGTCCCGGCGTCCGGGGCGGCGGGTGGAGGCGCTTCCTCGGGGCGTTTCCCCAATTCCGCCATCTCGCGCTCCATCTCCTGCCGCGTCTTCTGGTAGTCGGCTTCGGAGAGCTTGCCCAGGCGGAACTCGAACTCCAGATCGCGCAGGCCCTCTTCCAGCGCCGCCAGCCGCTCCTGTTGGGGAGTGCGCGCGGGGACCGGCGCCGGCGCCGCCACATCGGCGGGCCGCACCGCCAGAGCGTACACAACCGCCCCCACGGCCAGGAGCACAGCAGCCAGCGTAATCATGGTTTCACTTCGGGCCGGCCCGCGCCGCCCGCGGTTTCGCGCTGGGAATCAAGCAGATGCAGGCGCCCAACCCCAGCACCACGGAGCCAATCCAGATCCAGGATACCAGCGGGAAGACGTAAGCCTGAAGCACGGCCCGCTGGTCGTCGTCGGAGAGGCCCGCAAAGTTCAGATACAGGTCCTCGATCAGCCCGCGGCGGATAGCGACCTCCGAGGTGGTCTGCCCGCCCGCCTTGTAGAACCGCCGCTCTGGACGCAGCCCGCCCAGCGAGCGGCCGTTGCGCGAGACTTCCACCACCGCCGTCTGTGCGGCGTAGTTCGCATTGTCGCCAGGGCGCACTCCGGCCAGCCGCAGCTCGTACTGCCCGATCCGCGCCTGGCCGGCGGGCTTCAGCTCCACGGTGGCCTCCTGGTTGAAGGCGGAGCCGGTGAAGCCCAGGAACATCAGCACCACGCCCAGGTGCACGATGTAGCCGCCGTAGCGCCGCGTGTTGCGGCGGCTGAGCTCCACGGCCGCGGCCGCCAGGCCTTGCCCGGTGCGCGCCCGCACCGCCCGGGCGCCCAGGTAGAACTCCGAGACGATGGTCCACAGCACGAACAGGCACAGGCCGAAGCTCGCGAGCGCGTAAGCGTGCCGGACGCCAGCCGCCAACAGGCCCGCCGCCAGCACGGCGGCGGCCGCCAGCGGCCACAGGAAATTCCGGCGCAGGCTGTCCAGGGAGGCGCGCCGCCAGGCCACCAGCGGACCCAGGCCGGTTAGCAGCAGCAGAAACAGCCCCGCCGGGATGTTCACCCGGTTAAAGTACGGCGGCCCCACCGTCACTTTCTGGCCGGTGAAGATCTCGGAAAACAGCGGATAGAGCGTTCCCCACAGCACCGCGAAGCAGATCAACAACAGCATCAGGCCGTTAAGCAAGAAGCTGGACTCGCGCGAGACCACGCTCTCCAGCCGCGCCTCCGGTCTAAGATACTCCAGCCGGCTAAGTATCAGATAAGTCGTTACCGCTATCCCGATAACTAGAAACGCCAGGAAGTAATTACCCAGCGGCGACTTGCCGAAGGCATGCACCGAGCTTACCACTCCGGACCGCGTCAGGAACGTTCCCAGAATCGACAGCAGAAAGGTGCAGGAGATCAGGGCCACGTTCCAGATCTTCATCATGCCGCGCCGTTCCTGCATCATCACGCTGTGCAGAAACGCGGTGGCGGTCAGCCACGGCAGCAGCGAGGCGTTCTCCACCGGGTCCCAGCCCCAGTAGCCGCCCCAGCCCAGCACCGCGTACGCCCAGGCCGCTCCCAGCAGGATGCCGGCGCTGTGGAACAGCCAGGTCACGATGGTCCAGCGCCGGGTGAGGTGCAGCCACTCGTTGCCCGGCTGGCGGGTCACCAGCGAGGCGATGGCAAAGGCGAAGGGCACGGTGAAGCCCACGTAACCCAGGTACAGTATCGGCGGGTGGATGATCATGGCCCAGTGCTGGAGCAGCGGGTTCAAGCCCGTGCCGTCTGGCGCCGCAGTGATGCCACGCCCAACGGCGAGCACTTGGAACGGGCTGGCCAGAAAAGTGTTCAGCAGCAGGAAGAAGCACTGTGTGGCCATCAGCGTGGCGGTGACCCACGGCATCATGGCGCCGCGCGCCCGCCGGCCCAGCAGCACCAGCGCGGCATAACCGGAGAGCACCCAGTTCCACAACAGCAGGGAGCCTTCCTGCCCGCCCCACCAGGCCGCGAACTTGTAGGCCGCGGCCAGTGAGCGGTTGCTGTGCGAGGCCACGTAGGCGAAGCGGAAATCGTCCGTCAGCAGCGCGCCCACGAGCGCCGCCGAAGCCGCCGTGACCAGCCCCCACACGGCGAAGACGGCGCGCCGCGAGCTTTCCA